>NZ_VMMF01000007.1:0-62198 GCF_013277075.1 Streptococcus sp. 959 | reverse complement strand
TTGATTTTCATTGAGTATATAAAGTGAGAATCTGTTGAGTTGTTGAAACTCAGCAGATTTTTATATGTGAAAGAAATTTCAAAATTTTTCTAAAAATAGCTTGACAGATTAAATTTTTAGGAGTAGAATGTTTACCAGTTAATTAAATAGTTAAGGGGTTATCCATGAAAAAACAAAGTTTATTTTTAGTATTGTTAAGTGTCTTTCTTTTGTGTTTAGGGGCTTGTGGTCAAAAGGAAAGCCAAACAGGGAAAGGGATGAAAATTGTGACTAGTTTCTATCCTATCTACGCTATGGTAAAGGAAGTATCTGGTGACTTGAATGATGTTCGAATGATTCAGTCAAGTAGCGGTATTCACTCTTTTGAACCTTCAGCAAATGATATCGCAGCCATCTATGATGCAGACGTCTTTGTTTATCATTCTCATACGCTCGAATCTTGGGCAGGAAGTTTAGATCCCAATCTAAAAAAATCTAAAGTTAAGGTTTTAGAGGCTTCAGAGGGAATGACCTTGGACCGCGTCCCAGGGCTAGAAGATGTGGAAGCAGGAGATGGTGTTGATGAAAAAACGCTCTATGACCCTCACACTTGGCTAGATCCTGAAAAAGCTGGCGAAGAAGCGCAGATTATCGCTGATAAACTTTCAGAGGTGGATAGTGAGCATAAAGAAACTTACCAGAAAAATGCGCAAGCCTTTATCAAAAAAGCTCAGGAATTGACTAAGAAATTCCAACCTAAATTTGAAAAAGCGAGTCAGAAAACCTTTGTAACACAACATACAGCCTTTTCTTATCTAGCTAAGCGATTTGGACTTAATCAATTGGGTATTGCAGGTATCTCTCCTGAACAAGAACCAAGTCCAAGACAACTAACTGAAATTCAGGAATTTGTTAAAACCTATAAGGTTAAAACGATTTTTACAGAAAGTAATGCTTCTTCAAAAGTAGCTGAAACTCTTGTCAAATCAACAGGTGTGGGTCTTAAAACTCTGAATCCTTTAGAGGCAGACCCACAAAATGACAAGACTTATCTAGAAAACCTTGAAGAAAATATGAGTGTTCTAGCAGAAGAATTGAAATGAGGAAAGAATGAAAATCAATAAAAAATATGTAGCAGGTTCGGTGGCAGTTCTTGCCCTAAGTGTTTGTTCCTATGAGCTTGGTCGGTATCAAGCTGGTCAAGTTAAGAAAGATTCTAATCGAGTTGCTTATATAGATGGTGATCAGGCTGGTCAAAAGGCAGAAAATTTGACACCAGATGAAGTCAGTAAGAGAGAGGGAATCAACGCCGAGCAAATCGTCATCAAGATTACGGATCAAGGTTATGTGACCTCTCATGGAGACCATTATCATTACTATAATGGGAAGGTTCCTTATGACGCTATCATCAGTGAAGAACTCCTCATGAAAGATCCGAATTATCAGTTGAAGGATTCAGACATTGTCAATGAAATCAAGGGTGGCTATGTGATTAAGGTAGACGGAAAATACTATGTTTACCTTAAAGATGCGGCCCATGCGGACAATATTCGAACAAAAGAAGAGATTAAACGTCAGAAGCAGGAACATAGTCATAATCATAATGCAAGCACAGATAATGCTGTTGCTGCAGCCAGAGCCCAAGGACGTTATACAACGGATGATGGGTATATCTTCAATGCGTCTGATATCATTGAGGACACGGGTGATGCTTATATCGTTCCTCATGGCAATCACTTCCACTATATTCCTAAGAGTGACTTGTCTGCTAGTGAATTAGCTGCAGCCCAAGCCTTCTTATCTGGAAAAGGGGGTCAATTAAGTACGGTTGAATATCGTTCAAGCAGATCTGAAACAAGATATAGTGTGAGAACGAGTCAATCTGTGTCTCCTCAAGATTCTGCCAAAGCTCCTGAAAGTCAAAGTGAGGACTTGGATAGTCTTCTTCAAGAATTGTACGCCTTGCCACTTAGCCAACGTCATGTGGAGTCTGATGGCTTAGTATTTGATCCAGCACAGATTACAAAACGTACTGCCAATGGTGTGGCAGTGCCTCATGGAGATCATTTCCATTTCATTCCTTATTCACAAATGTCTGCTTTGGAAGAAAAATTGGCTCGAAATCTGCCAATTGGAGGTCAGCCAGTTCAAGGTCATACTGATAATACGAAACCAAGCAGTCCTGAGAAAACAAGTTCAACACCAAGTTCAACCATTAAACCAAACTTTAATCTCAATACGCAGGCACCGAATCGAGGAACTGGAGGCGCTTATACAACGGATGATGGGTATGTCTTTAATCCGACAGATGTGATTGAAGATACAGGTGATGCTTTTGTTGTCCCTCACGGCAATCATTTCCACTATATTCCTAAGAGTGATTTGTCAGCAGGAGAATTAGCTGCTGCTCAAGCTTATTGGAATGGTAAACAGGGCTCACATTCTGCTATAAGTTCAAGTAAACCAAGTAGTGATAATGCTAAACCAACTCAACCAAGTTTGCCAGAGACTCCTAATCTGACTGTCACTCCAACTTATCATCAAAATCAAGGGGAAGATATTCCAACACTTTTACGTGAATTGTATGCCAAACCTTTGTCAGAACGACATGTGGAATCGGATGGCTTAGTCTTTGATCCGGCACAAATTATCAAACGTACAGCTAACGGTGTTGCAGTGCCTCATGGAGACCATTATCACTTTATTCCTTATTCACAAATGTCACCGCTGGAAGAAAAATTGGCTCGTATGATAGTTGTTAAGGGACAAAATGGCAGTGTCTTGCCAAGCGTCACTCCTTTGAAGCCAGCCCCTACTACCAAACCTCTTGCACCAGTGGAAAATAAACCGACTGAACTTGATGTCAACCAGGTTGTTAGAAAAGTTGGCGACGGTTATATTTTCGAGGATAAGGGAGTCAGTCGTTATGTTCTAGCTAAAGACTTGGCTAAGGATAAGATTGACGCTATTGAAAATCTCTTGTCTAAGAAAACTCAAGAGACACATGCCCTAGTTGCGAAGAAAGAAAATGTCGCTCCTCGTGATCAAGAATTTTATGATAAAGCATATAATTTATTGGCCGAGGCTCATAAAGCTTTGTCTGAAAATAAGGGTCGTACTTCTGATTTCCAGGTTTTAGACAAATTAGCAGAACGTTTGAATGATGAATCTTCTAATAAAGGAAAATTAGTAGATGATTTATTGGCATTCCTAGCACCAATTACCCATCCAGAACGTCTTGGTAAGCCAAATTCTCAAATTGAATATACCGAAAACGAAGTCCGTATTGCACAATTAGCTGATAAGTATACAACCTCAGATGGCTACATTTTTGACGAACATGATATTATCAGTGATGAAGGAGATGCCTATGTAACGCCTCATATGGGTCATAGTCACTGGATTGGAAAAGACAGTCTTTCTGATAAGGAAAAAGCAGCCGCTCAAGCCTATACTAAAGAAAAAGGAATCCTACCTCCATCTCCAGATGCAGATGCTCAAGCAAATCCAACTGGAGATAGTGCAGCCGCTATTTACAATCGTGTAAAAGGGGAGAAACGAATTCCACTTGTTCGACTTCCATACATGGTTGAGCATACAGTTGAGATAAAAAATGGTAATTTAATCATTCCTCATAAGGATCATTACCATAATATTAAATTCGCTTGGTTTGATGATCATTCATACAAGGCTCCAAATGGTTATACCTTGGAAGACTTATTTGCGACGATTAAGTACTATGTTGAACATCCTGACGAACGTCCACATTCTAATGATGGATGGGGTAATGCCAGCGAGCATGTCTTAGGTAAGAAAGACCACAGTGAAGATCCAAATAAGAACTTCAAAGCAGATGAAGAGCCAGTAGAGGAAACACCTGCTGAGCCAGAAGTCCCTCAGGTAGAGACTGAGAAAGTAGAAGCCAAACTCAAAGAAGCAGAAACTTTACTTGCTAAAGTAACGGATGCTAGTTTGAAAGCCAATGCGACTGAAACCCTAGCTGGTTTACGAAATAACTTGAGTCTCCAAACCATGGATAATAATGGTATCATGGTAGAAGTAGAAAAATTACTTGCTTTGTTAAAAGGGAGTGAGTCAGTAACGACGAAACCAGAAGCAGAGGTTTATCCTATTAAATCAAAATGATGTAAGAGTCAGTAGTAATACTGGCTTTTATTTTTTAAAATGTTATAAAAATCTTGACAGATAAGCTTAAAAAAGGTAAACTATTTACTGGTTAATTAATTGGTTAAATAACCAGTTTAGAAAAAATTGTTTAACCGAGAAAAAGAAGTTAAGAAAAAGCTTCATCATTTATTGAAATGAGGAATTTATGAAATTCAGTAAAAAGTATATAGCAGTCGGATCAGCTGTTATCGTGTCCTTGAGTCTATGTGCTTATGCGCTAAATCAGCATCGCTCGCAGGAAGATAAGGACAATAATCGTGTCTCTTATGTGGATGGCAGCCAGTCCAGTCAGAAAACTGAAAACCTGACACCAGATCAGGTTAGCCAAAAAGAAGGGATTCAGGCTGAGCAAATTGTCATCAAGATTTCAGATCAGGGTTATGTTACATCACATGGTGATCACTATCATTACTATAATGGGAAAGTTCCTTATGATGCCCTCTTTAGTGAAGAACTTTTGATGAAGGACCCAAACTATCAACTTAAGGATGGAGATATTGTCAATGAGGTCAAGGGTGGCTATATCATCAAGGTCGATGGAAAATATTATGTCTATTTGAAAGATGCAGCTCATGCTGATAATGTTCGAACCAAAGATGAAATCAACCGTCAAAAACAAGAACACGTCAAAGATAATGAGAAGGTCAGCTCAGATGTTTCTGTAGCAAGGTCTCAGGGACGCTATACAACAGATGATGGTTATGTCTTTAATCCAGCTGACATTATTGAAGATACTGGTGATGCTTATATCGTTCCTCATGGAGGTCACTATCACTACATTCCAAAAAGTGATTTATCTGCTAGTGAATTAGCAGTAGCCAAAGCTATTCTAGCTGGGAAAAATACGCAACCGAGTCAGTTAAGCTATTCTTCAACAGCTAGTGACAATAACACGCAATCTGTAGCACACGGATCAACTAGCAAGCCAGAAAGCAAAGTTGAAAATCTCCAAAGTCTATTGAAAGAACTCTATGATTCACCTAGCGACCAACGTTACAGTGAATCAGATGGCTTAGTCTTTGACCCTGCTAAGATTGTCAGTCGTACACCGAATGGAGTTGCGATTCCGCATGGCGACCATTATCACTTTATTCCTTACAGCAAACTCTCTGCTTTAGAAGAAAAGATTGCCAGAATGGTGCCTATAGGCGGAACTGGTTCTACAGTTTCTACAAATGAAAAACCTAATAAAGTAGCGTCTAGTCTTGGAAGTCTTTCAAGCAATCCTTCTTCTTCAACGACACGTAAGGAACTCTCTTCAACTTCTGATGGCTATATCTTTAATCCAAAAGATATCGTTGAAGAAACGGCTACAGCTTATATTGTAAGACATGGTGATCATTTCCATTACATTCCAAAATCGACCATAATTGGTCAACCGACTCTTCCAAATAATGGTCTAACAACACCTTCGCCATCTCTTCCAATCAATCCAGGAACTTCACATGAGGAGCATGAAGAAGGTGGACATGGATTTGATGCCAATCGTATTATTGCTGAAGATGAGCAAGGTTTTATCATGAGTCACGGTGATCACAATCATTACTTCTTCAAGAAGGATTTGACAGCAGACCAAATTAAGGCCGCGCAAGCCCACTTGAAAGGGGCAAATAAAACAACACCAAATCCAGCTCATGATGACGATCACGATGAAGATCATCATGGACACCATCATGATGAAGACCATGATCACGGTTTTGATGCTAATCGTGTTATCAGTGAGGATGAGCAAGGATTTGTCATGAGTCACGGAGACCACAATCATTATTTCTTCAAGAAGGACTTGACAGCGGAGCAAATTAAGGAAGCTCAGGATCATTTGAAAACACATCATGATGCAGAGCCTGTAAAACCTCTTGCTAAAACGGTAGAGTCTTTTTCAAGAGATGCTAGTGATGAAGAAAAAATTGCTTATATTTCTAAGACCTATGGTGTGCCACTTGAAGCTATTAGAATTTCAAACGGATTCTTTGTCTTTGGAAATCCAGACCAAGCCTACGATCCAACTCATATTCATCCTTACGCTGTTCGTAAGGAACACGTTCGGATTCCTCTTCAAACTGGAAATCCAGAACTTGATTTCCTAAATGAACTTTATACGACTGCCTTACGTGATGGTGTGTCTCCTTATAGTTTGCAGGTAGAAAATGGTAGTTTTGTGATCCCTCATGGTGACCATAATCACTACATCAAGGTTCAAACCAAGGGCTATGAAGTGGCTTTGAAAAATAAAATTCCAGCTCTACAATCCAACTACCAACCTGGAGCTTTTGATGAGAAGGTAGTTTTGGCAAAAGTAGACCAACTTCTAGCTGAAAGCAGAAACATCTATAAAGACAAACCTATCGAACAAAGACAGATAGAGTTAGCTTTAGGTCAGTTTACTGAAAACATGAAGAAACTGGCAACTAACTCTACAGCAGGTTATCTTGCAACACTGGATCTCTTTGATAAGCAATATATCCATATTGATGAAAGTATCAAGCCTGTTAAAACAAGTGCTTTAGATAAGAAATATCAGGCCTTGATTGATAAAATCAATACACTGGATACAGACTCTTACGGACTTCCTAAGAAAGATCTTCTTGTTCGACTCCAAGAAGCTAAGTTGGCTAAAGATGAGGCTGCTTTAGCAGCGGTTGAATCACAACTTCAAGCTCTTCAAGACTTTAATGATCGAACAGGTGTTACAACTGTAGAATACATCAAGTACTTCTACGAACACGTAAATGACGGTCGTTTGAGTGATGAACTTCGAAACAAAGTAGCTCAGTTGACTTGGACCTTGTATCAATCTCAATCCTTCCTTAAGGCAGCAGAATTGAACAAATTATTCCCAAGTATCTATCAGGCAAAACAAGAAGTGGAAGAAGCGTTGAAAGCTCAGCCAACTACTGCTAAATCGACTCATACAGTTCTAGATACTGAAAAAGTAGATAACCAAACTGCTAAGACAGCTATTTATGGCTTCTTGAAAGAATTGTACGGAGACTTTATGCCTGAAGAACATGTCAATCATGTTAGCAAGGAAGAAGTAGAAAGCCTCTTGAACAAGGCAACTCAACTCTTGGAACAAATCCAAGAAGAAGGAATCAGACAATCCTTGGCAGAAGAAGTAGAAAATCTCAAAGCTGCTACAAACAAGGCTGATGCAGATTTGGATGAAGTAAACAGTCAGGTGAAAGACGTCTTGACTCGTATCGCTAGCGCCCTTCAACAAGAGAAGGAAAATACTGAGCAAGATCCTCAGACACTTGTACTCTATCAAAAACTCTACGATATTCTCATGTCGCTTCACGCTTACTTAGAAAACAATAAGGGTTCTGATGCGGACTTTGATAAGGTAGATGCTTTACTAGATCAACTTTCTGCTAAGAGTAAAGATAAGGCTGCTTTACTTGAATTGACAAAAGCTATTCTGGTTTTGAATCAAGAAATCAAGTCAAAATCAAGTGCGAGTGAAGAAGCAACTCCAGCAACAAAGTCTGATAAGAACAGTACCGAAACTGAAACATCAGCAGCTGCAGAATCTAACAGTGAAACTGCAAGTGACGAAAATAAACCAAGCAACACAACAGATTCTAAACCTGCTGAATCAACTTCAGAAAAGGGAACAACAGAATCTACAACAAGTACTGGAAATCAAGAAAAACCAGTAGAGTAAAAAAGTTGGTAGTCGGAGATCTAGGAGATTTTGCCATTCAGGGCTGTTTCCCATTTCTCATTGTAATTATAAACCATGGTAACATAAGAAAACGAGCATTTCCAAAAGAGGAAGTGCTCGTTTTTTGATAGTTAGAAGTAGTTTTTATCCGTCTATTTAGAGTTGATTACAAGAAATGATTGACTTGACTGTGGATATAAGATTTATTCACTGATTATAATGTTCAAATAGCGCTCCAAAGCAAATAATTATCCTTATGAGTATAAATCTTCTAAATCAACGACTTCCAAACCATTTTTTGTCAAGCGATAGATGATCGAGCAGACCTCTTTTAAGAAACGACGGTCATGCGAAACAGTGATGAGACCGCCAGGATAAGTGGCAAAGAGTTTTCTGATTTGGGGTTGAGAAGTGGGAGAAAAGTTTCGTGTGGGTTCGTCCAACAGGAGAAAGTTTGGTTTGCGCAGCACTAAATCCAAAAGCAGGAGTTTTCCCTGTTGTCCACCAGATAAGGAGCGAATTTGATGTTGCATTTCTGGATAACTGAAATTGAGACTGGCTAAGTGAGATTGGATTTTCTGCAGTTCCTCTTTTTCCCCAGTTTTGCTCAGATAGGCGATTGGTGATAAATCCAATTCCAGTTTTTTGTGGTAATCTTGTGGCATATAACCAAGCAAAATTTCTCTTTTATCATTAAGAAGTTGCTGTAACTTGGCTAACAGAGTTGACTTTCCAATACCATTTGGGCCGATGATGCCAATTTTTTCTTGGCCACGAACAGTTAATTGTAGTTCTTGCACCAAAATTCGCTCGCCAATGGATAAATTTTCTTTTTCCAGTTGGATTAAGACTTTAGAAGCAGGTAATGGCTGTATATCTGAGAAGAAAAGTCTGATTTCTTCCTCTTCAAGTGGTTTTTGGGTCATGGACTGAGCTATCTTTTCAAAGCGTTTTTCTTGAGAGAGGACAGTTTTCATCTTTTTAGCCAATAGGCGCCCAGCAGTACTGTCTTTGGTAGCTCGAAGCGCAGTTTCTACATTTTGTTTAACTCGCCGATGCTTTTCCATGCTTTTATCATAGGCTCGTTGGTCGTTGGCAGCGTGCTGACTTTGTCTGACAAAATTAGCCTTTTTCTGCTCGCTATAGCTATCATAATCTAAATGCTCTACTAGTGTTTCCGCTTCTTTACGGTGCTTGACCAGTCGCAAGTGAACAATAGTGTCTGCCGTTTCAGAAAGAAAGTCCTCATCATGGGAAATGAAAATAACGGTTTGCCGAATCTTTCGAATCTGACCTTTTAGCCAATCAACTGTTTCAAGGTCCAGGTCATTTGAAGGTTCATCTAAAAATAGAATCTCAAAGGGTTTGGCTAACTCATGGATGAGCTGAATTTTCAAAGCTTCGCCCCCTGATAGACTGCCAATATTTTGGTCGCTAGCGAAACGATCGCTATCAAAATGCAATTCCTCAGCCAAACGATAGAGGATACTGTAGTCTAAATCAATAGAATCTAAAAAGAAGTAGTCGTGTAGACTTTTCTTTTTCAGCTCCTCGGGAAGTTTTTGAGGAATATAGGCTAGTGACTGATAGTCAGACTGGATGTCTCCCTTGATAGTGAAATCAGACAAATATTTCCCCATTAAAGTTTTAAGTAATGTTGATTTGCCATTTCCTTCCTCTCCAATAATAGCTACCTTTTCCCCGTCTTGGATGGTCATGCTGAGGTCAAAGACAAGGTCTCGTAAATCTTTGTTTTGTGTGATGGTCAGGTGATTGATTTTTATCATATGATTGCCCTTTCTAGAATGTTGATAGTGCATAACAAAAAGCTCTACTTTACTTAGTAGAGCCCAAAGTCTATGTCAAAAAAACTCTATTAATACTCTTCGAAAATCTCTTCAAACCACGTCAGCGTCGCCTTACCGTAGATATGGTTACTGACTTCGTCAGTTCTATCCACAACCTCAAAACAGTGTTTTGAGCTGACTTCGTCAGTCTTATCTACAACCTCAAAGCAGTGCTTTGAGCAACCTGCGGCTAGCTTCCTAGTTTGCTTTTTGATTTTCATTGAGTATAAAATGCCAGAAAAAGAGCATAAAAGAGCACACAAAAAGAGACAAAAACAAGATCTACTAAATAAAGGTTCTTTATTTGATAGACTTAGTTGTTCATGTCTCCTTTACCTCCGAGTATTAGTATCTTTATCCTATACCTTTCAGGTTATTTTGTCAACAGAAAATTGGAAATTCTAATCTCTAAAATCAGTGTGGTAGGCATTAGTAATGAGTTCTTTGTCTTCCATGTGAGCATCCTCCTTGCTCTGATGTATTATTGCCTATAGTATAGCACCAAAAAATATAGTGATAAATATATTAAAAAATCGAAATTTAATTACAGAGTTTGGTGTGCTGATTTGTAGGCTTTTCATGGTATAATCAAGAGAGTAAATCTTTATGGAGGAAGTATGAAATTAAATATTCAAGAAATTCGTAAGCAGTCTGAAGGCTTGCATTTTGAACAAACCTTAGACTTAGCCGCAGACCTGCGTGCACGCAATCAAGAAATTTTAGATATAAAAGATATCCTTGCAGTTGGGAAAGTACAGTACGAAGACCGTATGTATTTCTTAGATTATCAACTATCTTATACCATTGTTCTTGCTTCAAGTCGCAGTATGGAGCCAGTTGAGTTAGTTGAATCTTATCCAGTCACGGAAGTTTTCATGGAAGGCGCAACTAACCAGCTAGATCAAGAAGTTCTAGATGATGATTTGGTCTTGCCTATCAAAAATGGAGAACTTGACCTTGCTGAGAGCGTGTCAGACAATATCCTGCTTAATATCCCTATCAAGGTCTTGACAGCTGAAGAAGAGGTTGGTCAAGGATTTGTTTCTGGAAATGACTGGCAAATCATGACAGAGGAAGAATACCAGGCCCAACAAGCAGTTAAGAAAGAAGAAAACAGTCCTTTTGCTGGCTTACAAGGACTATTTGATGGGGACGAATAATGGTTTTGTCAAAAAAACGAGCACGAAAAGTGTTAGAAGAAATCATTGCTCTTTTTCCAGATGCTAAGCCTAGTCTTGATTTTACCAATCATTTTGAACTCTTGGTTGCTGTCATGTTATCAGCCCAGACAACAGACGCAGCAGTAAATAAGGCCACACCAGGTCTCTTTGCTGCCTTTCCAACGCCACAAGCCATGTCTGTGGCGACAGAGGGTGAGATTGCTTCACACATTTCTCGCCTGGGACTGTATCGGAACAAGGCTAAATTCCTTAAAAAATGTGCCCAACAGTTACTAGACGATTTTGATGGTCAAGTCCCTCAGACACGTGAGGAATTGGAGAGTTTGGCAGGTGTTGGTCGCAAGACAGCCAATGTTGTTATGAGTGTGGGGTTTGGGATTCCAGCTTTTGCAGTGGATACTCATGTGGAGCGTATTAGCAAACACCACGATATCGTCAAAAAATCAGCGACACCTCTTGAGGTGGAAAAGCGGGTCATGGATATCTTGCCACCGGAGCAGTGGTTAGCTGCTCATCAGGCCATGATTTATTTTGGAAGAGCTATTTGTCATCCTAAAAATCCAGAGTGTGACCAGTACCCACAGTTATATGATTTTAGCAATTTATAAAATGGGGTTTCAAAAGTTTTTGCTTGATTTTAAGCATGCTTTGTGCTATAGTAATTGGTAACTAAATATTCCTTTAAACCTGTCCCGTGAGGCAGGCAAGGAGCGTGATAAAGTAGAAGGGTAAAGTCTATACTGTTTGCAGTAGGGCTTGCTTAGCTATACATTTCAAGTCTCCTTGTTTAAGGAGACTTTTCTTTTTGGAGGTTTGTCATGAAGACAAAAGAAGTTGTAGACGAATTGACCGTCAAACGGGCGATTACGCGTATTACTTACGAGATTATCGAACGCAACAAAGATTTGAATAAAATTGTCTTGGCTGGTATTAAAACTCGTGGTGTCTTTATCGCCCACCGTATTCAAGAACGTTTGGAGCAACTAGAAAATCTTTCAGTTCCTGTTGTGGAATTGGATACAAAACCTTTCCGTGATGATGTTAAAAGTGGAGAAGATACTTCTTTGGTTTCTGTTGATGTAACAGACCGTGAAGTTATCTTGGTGGACGATGTGCTCTATACAGGTCGTACCATCCGTGCTGCTATTGATAATATTGTCGGTCATGGTCGTCCTGCGCGCGTGAGTTTAGCAGTTCTAGTCGATCGTGGACATAGAGAATTGCCTATCCGTCCAGATTACGTTGGGAAAAATATCCCAACTAGTCGTTCTGAAGAAATCATCGTAGAGATGGCAGAACTTGATGGTCAAGACAGAGTTCTGATTACTGAAGAAGCTTAGAAAGCTAAAGGAGTAACCATGTCAGAAAATCAACAAGCATTGAACCATGTGGTGTCCATGGAAGACCTCACTGTCGATCAAGTGATGAAATTGATCAAGCGAGGAATTGAGTTTAAAAACGGAGCTCAGCTTCCCTATGAAGACCACCCGATTGTTTCCAATCTTTTCTTTGAGGATTCTACACGGACGCATAAGTCCTTTGAAGTGGCAGAGATTAAACTGGGATTGGAACGACTTGACTTTGATGTGAAGACTAGTTCAGTTAATAAAGGGGAGACACTTTATGATACCATTTTGACTCTGTCTGCTCTAGGAGTGGATGTCTGTGTGATTCGCCACCCTGAGGTTGACTACTACAGAGAGTTAATTGCTAGTCCCACGATTACGACTTCCATCATCAATGGTGGAGATGGTTCGGGACAACACCCTAGCCAGAGCTTGCTTGATTTGATGACTATTTATGAGGAATTTGGTCACTTTGAGGGTCTCAAGGTTGCGATTGCAGGTGACTTGGACCATTCACGCGTTGCCAAATCCAATATGCAGATTTTGAAACGCTTAGGTGCAGAACTTTATTTTGCTGGACCTGAGGAATGGAGAAGTCAAGAGTTTGCAGACTATGGACAGTTTGTAACTATTGATGAAATCATTGATCAGGTGGATGTCATGATGTTTCTCCGTGTGCAACATGAACGCCATGAAAGTGGAGCTGTCTTTTCAAAAGAAGACTACCATGCTCAACATGGCTTGACTCAAGAACGTTATGACCGTTTGAAAGAAACAGCAATCCTCATGCACCCAGCTCCAGTCAACCGTGATGTAGAAATCGCAGACCACTTGGTTGAAGCACCAAAATCACGGATTGTCCAACAAATGACCAATGGTGTCTTTGTTCGAATGGCAATCTTAGAATCCGTACTGGCGAGTAGAAACGCCAACTAAAACACAAGACGTTAAAAGACGCCAGTGAGCGTCCACGAGAGGTGAAAATATGACAAAAAGACTTCTAGTATTAGAAGATGGCACAGTTTTTGAAGGCAAGGCCTTCGGAGCAGATATTGATGTAACAGGCGAAATCGTCTTTAATACAGGGATGACCGGCTACCAAGAATCCATTACAGACCAGTCTTATAATGGACAAATCTTGACCTTTACTTATCCTTTGGTGGGAAATTATGGAATTAACCGTGATGATTACGAATCTATTATTCCAACTTGTAAGGGAGTCGTTGTTTTCGAAGAAGCACGTAGAGCAAGCAACTGGCGAAATCAAATGACGCTGGATGAATTTTTGAAAGCCAAGAAGATCCCGGGTATTTCAGGAATTGATACGCGTGCCCTTACTAAGATTATCCGTAAGCATGGTACTATGCGTGCAACCTTGACCCATGTTGGAGACAGCATGGATCATGTGACGGACCAGCTCCAAGCAACAGTCTTGCCGACAGACAATATCAAGCAGGTTTCTACTAAAACTTCATATCCAGCTCCAGGAGTTGGTTTGAGCGTGGTGCTAGTGGACTTTGGTCTCAAGCACTCAATCTTACGTGAGCTTTCTAAACGCAACTGTAACGTGACCGTCGTTCCTTATTCGACAACGGCTGAAGAAATTCTCCATCTCAATCCTGACGGAGTTATGTTGTCAAATGGTCCAGGTAACCCCGAAGACGTTCCACAGGCACTAGATATGATTCGCGGTGTGCAAGGAAAAATTCCAATTTTTGGTATTTGTATGGGGCACCAACTCTTCGCCATGGCAAACGGGGCAAAGACTTACAAGATGAAGTTTGGTCACCGTGGCTTTAACCATGCAGTACGTGAAATTGCTACAGGACGTGTAGACTTCACCAGCCAAAACCATGGTTATGCAGTCAGTCGTGAGGATTTGCCAGATCACTTGATTATTACCCACGAAGAAATCAATGACAAGTCAGTTGAAGGTGTGCGTCACAGATACCAACCTGCTTTCTCTGTTCAGTACCACCCAGATGCAGCCCCTGGTCCACACGACGCAAGCTACCTATTCGACGAGTTTATCGAGATGATGGAAGCTTTTAAACAATCAAACTAAGAACGAGTAAAAGCTCGTCGGAGAATTTATGTAACTGAACACGGACGGAAAGCTCGGAATTTAGAGAAACCAACTTGGATTGTCAATCCTTCCTTGGTTTCCTAAAATTCAATCGCTTTCTATTCGTCCTTTGTATCTTATTTAATGTCGCTCTGTGAGGCGACGAATAGAAAGGCAGGTCGTTTCTTTTAGTCGCTATCAGGCGAACTAAAAACTCCCTGCACTAGATTTTTTATCGAAAAATATCGTTTCTCTAAAAAATCGTCGGAGAATTTATTTAATGGCAACCCGAGAGTTGCCGAATAGAAAGGAGAAGATACATTGTTCGCGGAAGTGAACACGCCCTAAGAACTGTGTGAAAAAGATAAACATCGTCTTGACGCTGAAGGCGTCTGCACCGAGTTTCCTATTTTCACTGTGTTCTTTACGGGCTTTGTATCATAAACTATGCCTAAACGTACTGATATTCAAAAAATTATGGTGATTGGTTCTGGTCCGATTATTATTGGTCAGGCTGCTGAGTTTGACTACGCTGGGACCCAAGCCTGCTTGTCGTTGAAAGAGGAAGGTTATGAGGTTGTCTTAGTTAACTCAAACCCTGCCACCATCATGACGGACAAGGAGATTGCAGACAAGGTTTACATCGAACCAATTACACTTGAGTTTGTGACACGTATTCTTCGTAAGGAACGTCCAGATGCCTTGCTTCCAACTCTTGGTGGGCAAACAGGGCTCAATATGGCCATGGAATTGTCTAAAAATGGTATTCTTGATGAGCTTGGTGTCGAACTTCTGGGGACTAAATTATCTGCCATTGACCAAGCGGAGGACCGCGATCTCTTTAAACAATTGATGGAAGAACTCAAGCAACCAATTCCAGAATCAGAAATTGTCAACACGGTTGAAGAAGCTGTTGCCTTTGCAGCAACTATTGGTTACCCAGTCATCGTTCGTCCAGCCTTTACCCTTGGTGGTACTGGTGGTGGTATGTGTGCTAACGAGGAAGAATTGCGTGAAATCGCTGAAAATGGGTTGAAATTGTCACCTGTTACCCAATGTTTGATTGAACGTTCCATTGCTGGCTTCAAGGAAATCGAATACGAAGTCATGCGTGACTCAGCTGACAATGCTTTGGTTGTTTGTAACATGGAAAACTTTGACCCAGTTGGAATTCACACAGGAGATTCTATCGTATTTGCCCCTGCGCAAACCATGTCCGACTATGAAAACCAAATGCTTCGTGATGCTAGTTTGAGCATTATCCGCGCTCTCAAGATTGAAGGCGGATGTAACGTTCAGCTTGCGCTTGATCCCCACAGCTTCAAGTACTATGTCATCGAAGTAAACCCTCGTGTATCACGTTCTTCAGCCCTTGCATCTAAGGCGACAGGTTATCCGATTGCCAAATTGGCCGCTAAGATTGCCGTCGGTTTGACCTTGGATGAGGTTATCAACCCAGTTACAGGTTCAACCTATGCCATGTTTGAGCCAGCCCTCGACTACGTCGTTGCCAAGATTCCACGTTTCCCATTTGACAAGTTTGAAAAGGGTGAGCGCCGCCTGGGTACTCAGATGAAGGCGACTGGAGAAGTCATGGCGATAGGTCGTAACATCGAAGAGTCACTTCTTAAAGCTTGTCGTTCCCTTGAAATTGGTGTGCACCACAATGAAATACCTGAACTTGCAGCAGTTTCTGATGATTCCTTGATTGAAAAGGTTGTCAAGGCCCAAGATGATCGTCTCTTCTATGTGTCAGAAGCCATTCGCCGTGGTTACACACCAGAAGAAATCGCTGAGCTTACAAAAATTGATATCTTTTACCTTGATAAACTCTTGCATATCTTTGAAATCGAGCAAGAATTGGGTGCTCATTCACAAGATCTAGACGTTTTGAAAACTGCCAAACTCAATGGTTTCTCAGACCGTAAGATTGCGGAACTTTGGGAAACGACAGCAGACCAAGTTCGCCAACTTCGTTTGGAAAATAAGATTGTCCCAGTTTACAAGATGGTTGATACTTGTGCGGCAGAGTTCGACTCTGAAACACCATATTTCTATTCAACCTATGGCTGGGAAAATGAGTCTATCAAGTCTGATAAGGAATCTGTACTTGTCCTAGGTTCAGGTCCAATCCGTATCGGTCAAGGGGTTGAGTTTGACTACGCAACAGTTCACTCTGTTAAGGCTATTCAGGCTGCTGGCTACGAAGCCATCATCATGAACTCAAACCCAGAAACCGTTTCAACCGACTTCTCTGTATCGGATAAACTTTACTTTGAACCATTGACATTTGAAGATGTCATGAATGTCATTGACCTTGAGCAACCAAAAGGTGTTATCGTTCAGTTTGGTGGTCAAACAGCTATTAACCTTGCTGAGCCATTAGCAAAAGCTGGTGTAACTATCCTTGGTACGCAGGTTGCTGACCTAGACCGTGCCGAAGACCGTGATCTCTTTGAGCAAGCTCTCAAAGACTTGGATATTCCACAGCCTCCTGGACAGACTGCAACAAACGAAGAAGAAGCAGTGCTTGCAGCTCGCAAGATTGGCTTCCCAGTCCTCGTTCGTCCTTCTTATGTCTTGGGTGGGCGTGCTATGGAAATCGTAGAAAACGAAGAAGATCTTCGCACTTATATGCGAACAGCTGTTAAGGCTAGTCCAGACCATCCAGTTCTTGTCGACTCTTATATCGTTGGACAAGAATGTGAAGTTGATGCTATCTCAGATGGACAAAATGTCCTTATCCCTGGTATCATGGAGCATATCGAACGTGCTGGTGTCCACTCAGGTGACTCCATGGCTGTTTATCCTCCACAAACCTTATCTCAAAAAGTCCGAGAAACCATTGCGGACTACACAAAACGCTTAGCTATTGGTCTTAACTGCCTTGGAATGATGAATATCCAGTTTGTCATCAAGGATGAAAAAGTCTACGTTATTGAAGTCAATCCACGAGCTAGCCGTACCGTACCATTCCTTTCTAAAGTAACCAACATCCCTATGGCTCAGGTAGCAACTAAGTTGATTCTTGGACAAAGTCTTGAAGAACTTGGTTACCAAGATGGACTTTATCCAGAAAGCACTCGCGTTCATATCAAGGCGCCAGTCTTCTCCTTTACCAAACTAGCTAAGGTAGACAGCCTTCTTGGTCCTGAAATGAAGTCAACAGGGGAAGTTATGGGGTCTGATACCACTCTTGAAAAAGCTCTCTATAAAGCTTTTGAAGCTTCATACCTCCACTTGCCAACCTTTGGGAATGTTGTATTCACCATCGCAGATGATGCAAAAGAAGAAGCATTGGAATTGGCGCGTCGTTTCCAAAATATTGGTTATGGAATCCTCGCGACAGAAGGGACAGCAGCCTTCTTTGCTAGTCATGGAATGCAAGCCCAACCTGTTGGTAAGATAGGTGATGATGATAAGGATATTCCAAGCTTTGTTCGCAAAGGAAGAATCCAAGCTATCATTAACACAGTTGGAACCAAACGTACTGCTGATGAAGATGGTGAGCAAATTCGTCGTTCAGCCATTGAACATGGTGTACCACTCTTCACAGCCCTAGATACAGCTAATGCCATGCTTAAGGTACTTGAAAGCCGTAGTTTTGTCACAGAAGCAATCTAGTTGAGAAAAATTTTTTACAGTTTTAAAGCCAGCGTCAGAAATCGCTGGCTTTTATAGTGGATTGAAGTTGGGATAATACGCTTTGCTTTCTAAAAAATGTTATAATAGATTGAAATAAAATATGAACAAAACGATCAGGAAGGTCAAATGAATTTCTAAAATGTTTTAGTAGCTATAGTGTGGTGTTCTAGTTTCAATCTACTATAGAAATTAATTTTAATTCCATAATCCATCACTCATTTTTGTTGCAGGATACTTACTTTTGTAAAAATGGTCATTTCAGGTGAAAAAAACGACATTTCAGATTTTCTGTTCCAGAAATAGCTATCGCTATGATATAATTATTTTATGATTATTACTATTCCTATAAAAAACCAAAAAGATATTGGCACACCATCTGATTCAGTCGTTGTTCTCGGCTATTTTGATGGTATACACAAGGGGCATCAAGAATTATTTCGTGTTGCCAATAAGGCTGCGATGAAGGATTTATTGCCTATCGTCGTTATGACCTTTAATGAATCTCCAAAGATTGCTTTAGAGCCCTATCATCCAGATTTATTTTTGCATATTTTGAACCCTGCTGAACGTGAAAGAAAATTAAAACGTGAAGGTGTAGAGGAATTATATCTCCTTGATTTTAGTAGTCAATTCGCTAGTCTCACAGCAGAAGAATTTTTTGCAACTTATATCAAAGCTATGAATGCTAAAATTATTGTTGCAGGTTTTGATTATACATTTGGTTCTGACAAAAAAACGGCAGAAGATCTAAAGGATTACTTTGATGGAGAAGTTATCATTGTCCCACCTGTAGAAGATGAGAAAGGAAAGATTAGTTCAACTCGTATCCGTCAAGCTATTTTAGACGGAAATGTGAAAGAAGCAGGAGAACTTTTGGGGGCACCACTTCCATCAAGAGGTATGGTGGTTCATGGTAATGCTCGTGGTCGTACGATTGGTTATCCGACAGCTAATTTGGTGCTTTTAGACCGTACTTATATGCCAGCAGACGGTGTTTATGTCGTTGATGTTGAGATTCAAAGACAGAGGTATCGTGCTATGGCTAGTGTTGGAAAAAATGTGACCTTTGATGGAGAAGAAGCACGTTTTGAAGTCAATATTTTTGATTTTAATCAAGATATTTATGGGGAAACCGTCATGGTTTATTGGCTTGATCGAATTCGTGATATGACCAAATTTGATTCTGTGGACCAATTAGTGGATCAGTTAAAGGCAGATGAAGAAGTTGCTCGGAATTGGTCTTAAGAGCATAAGTAAACAAAAAAGAGGTTGTTTGTAACCCAAAAGATAGATGTATAAGTCTAACTTTTGAGGTCACTACACTACCTCTTTTTATTCTTTTTCAAAGGTGAATCCTTCTCCAAGGATTTCGTGGGCTTCTGTAATAGTTATAAAGGCTTGAGGATCGATTCGATGAATCATTTCCTTCATTTTCACAATTTCATTTCTGCCGACAATACAGTAAATGATTTTCAAATTTTCTTTACTATAGTAGCCTTGACCGGAAATAAAAGTAACGCCTCTTCCTAGGTCATCATTAATAGTTTTAGCAAGTTGGTCAGGACGTTTTGTGATAATCATAAAGCCTTTACCAGCATAGCCACCTTCTCCAATCAAATCAATGACACGAGAAACGATAAAATCAAATAAGAGCGTGTAAGAAACCAATCTCAAATCCTTGAAGATTAGGAGAATGAGCATGAGAATACAAAAATCTAAGATAAAGAGTAGTTTCCCCATAGATATATGAGTGTATTTGTTGAGAATACGAGCTAGAATATCAGTTCCACCAGTTGTACCTCCAGCATTAAAGATAATTCCAAGACCGATTCCCAATAGAATTCCCGCTATAAGAGCTGTGATTAGTAAATCACCTTGAAGGTCAATATGAAGGGGAATACGTTCAAAAAAAGCTAACCAGGCGGATAAGGCTAAGGTTCCTAGCAAACTAGAATAGAGGGATTTTGCTCCAAATATTTTCCAAGCTAGAATGAAAAGGGGAATGTTAATCAGCAAGTTCATGAGCGAAACAGGGATTTTAAAAAGATAAAAGGTGATAAGGGTAATACCTGTCGCCCCTCCTTCAAAGAGATGATGAGGGACTACAAAATAAGTCAGTCCAAAAGCATAAATAGCAGCACCTAGTAAAATGGTAAAAATGGGGTAAATTTTTTTAATCATAGGACACCTCTTTTCTTATAAGATGATTATATCAAATTTTTACGGAAAATTTGATTGACTCCATTAGGATTTTTAATATTTTTTTGATATAATTAGAAGTAAGAAAACCAATCTGAATCCTAAAATAGAAAGATTGATACTATGACAAAAATTAAGATTGTAACCGATTCATCTGTTACCATTGAACCAGAACTAGTAAAACAATTAGATATTACAATTGTTCCATTATCTGTAATGATTGATAATGTTGTTTATTCTGATGCGGATTTGAAAGAAGAAGGTAAATTTCTTCAGTTGATGCAAGAAAGTAAGAATCTTCCGAAAACAAGTCAACCACCTGTAGGTGTCTTTGCTGAAGTTTTTGAAGACCTATGCAAGGATGGTAGCCAGATTCTTGCTATTCATATGTCCCATGCCCTTTCTGGTACTGTAGAAGCAGCACGTCAAGGTGCTAGCTTATCTACTGCCGATGTGACAGTTATTGATAGTTCCTTCACTGACCAAGCCTTGAAATTCCAAGTTGTTGAGGCTGCGAAATTAGCACAAGAAGGTAAAGATATGGAGACGATTTTAGCTCACGTAGAAGATGTAAAAAAACATACGGAGCTCTACATTGGTGTTTCTACTCTAGAAAATCTAGTAAAAGGTGGACGAATTGGCCGTGTAACTGGATTGTTGAGCTCCCTTCTTAATATCCGTGTTGTCATGCAAATGAAAGACCATGAATTGCAGCCAATTGTTAAAGGTCGTGGAGCTAAAACCTTTAAAAAATGGTTGGATGAGTTGACAACATCTCTCTCTGAACGTTCTGTAGCAGAGATTGGAATTTCATATTCTGGTAATGCTGATTGGGCAAAAGAGATGAAAGAAAGCTTACAAGCTTATGCTGAAAAGCCAATTTCTGTTTTAGAAACCGGTTCTATTATTCAGACACATACAGGTGAGAATGCCTGGGCTATTTTGGTACGTTACCAGTCCTAAAAAAATAAAGAAAATGCGAATAAACAGCGTTTTTAACTTGACCTATAAGGGATTTTAGGATATGATTATATTTGTTAATTAGAAATTAATTTGGAGGAATCATTAACATGGCAAACAAACAAGATTTGATCGCTAAAGTAGCAGAAGCTACAGAATTGACTAAGAAAGACTCAGCAGTAGCAGTTGAAGCTGTGTTCGCAGCAGTAGCTGACTACCTTGCAGCTGGTGAAAAAGTTCAATTGATCGGTTTTGGTAACTTTGAAGTTCGTGAGCGTGCTGCACGTAAAGGTCGCAACCCACAAACTGGTAAAGAAATCACAATTGCAGCTTCTAAAGTTCCAGCATTCAAAGCTGGTAAAGCTCTTAAAGACGCTGTTAAATAATTAGCCTTTGAAAAGCCTATCATATCAAGCATTTGAGCTTGTGTGACAGGCTTTTCTTTTGGTTTTGGGGCAAAACACTATTTTTTTCACTTGTTTTACAATCAAAGCTTGAAAGTGGATAATCACATTCTCCGATACTTTATTGATTTTCAGTTGAAGTCATGTCAAATATTTAAGTAGATAGAAAGGTTATATACTATCTATTGAAAATATTATAAATCAGATACAAAGACAGGTGAAATCTTCTGTGTTATACTAGAGATATGTTAGATTTGAAAGAATACGGTATCGTCATGTGGCCGGAGGAGAAGATTAGTTCTTTCCGTGAGAAACTTCTCGCTTGGTATGATGAAAACAAACGAGATTTACCTTGGCGTAGAAGTAAAAATCCTTATCATATCTGGGTATCTGAAATCATGCTCCAGCAGACCAGGGTGGATACAGTTATCCCATACTACGAACGATTCTTGGACTGGTTTCCAACAGTAGAAAGTTTGGCAACTGCGCCTGAAGAGCATTTGTTGAAGGCTTGGGAGGGACTGGGATATTATTCTCGAGTACGCAATATGCAGGCTGCGGCCCAGCAGATTATGGATGACTTTGGGGGTCAATTTCCAAATACCTATGAAGGAATTTCCAGTTTGAAAGGAATTGGCCCTTACACAGCAGGAGCCATTTCTAGTATTGCTTTTAACTTGCCTGAGCCAGCGGTCGATGGCAATGTCATGCGTGTTTTGGCGCGTCTATTTGAAGTCAACCACGATATTGGCATTCCAAGTAATCGTAAAATTTTTCAGGCGATGATGGAAATCTTGATTGATCCGGATCGTCCTGGCGACTTTAACCAAGCTTTGATGGACTTAGGGTCTGATATTGAGGCTCCTGTAAATCCTAGGCCAGAAGAAAGTCCAGTGAAGGACTTTAGTGCAGCATATCAGAATGGAAGCATGGACCATTATCCAATTAAGGCTCCAAAGAAAAAGCCAGTTCCCATTTATCTAAAAGCCTTAGTTGTGAAAAATGCTCAGGGGCAATTTTTACTTGAAAAAAATGAAAGTGAAAAGTTATTGGCAGGATTTTGGCATTTCCCCTTGATAGAAGTAGATGAGTTTTCGCAAGAAGAGCAGTTTGACCTCTTTCATCAGGTTGCAGAAGAAAGCTTGAACTTTGGTCCCAGTCCAGAAGAGAGTTTCCAGCAGGACTATGACTTAGATGTTGATTGGCTTGAAGTTTGTTTTGAGACTGTCAAGCATGTCTTTAGCCATCGCAAGTGGCATATTCAAATTGTAGCAGGTCAGGTGAGTGATTTCCATGATTTTTCAGATAGGGAAGTTCGCTGGCTTTCACCAGAAGAGTTCAAGGATGTTCCACTTGCCAAACCACAACAAAAAATCTGGCAGGCTTATGAAAAAACCAACTTAGACAGTAGCAAAGACTAGCTATCGTGTCTTCTTGCTATTTTTTTGGTATAATAGTAGAGAAAAAGGTGAACATATGAAAAAAATATTAATTGTAGATGATGAAAAACCAATCTCGGATATTATCAAGTTTAATATGACCAAGGAAGGTTACGAAGTTGTAACTGCTTTTAATGGTCGTGAAGCACTAGAACAATTTGAAGCAGAGCAGCCAGATATTATTATTCTGGATTTGATGCTTCCAGAAATTGATGGTTTAGAAGTTGCGAAGACTATTCGCAAGACGAGTAGTGTGCCTATTATCATGCTCTCAGCTAAGGATAGCGAATTTGATAAGGTTATCGGTTTAGAGCTTGGGGCGGATGACTATGTAACCAAACCCTTCTCAAATCGTGAGTTGCAGGCGCGTGTCAAAGCCCTTCTTCGTCGTACAGATTTGACTTCTGTAGATAATCAAGAGTCTGATGAAAAGAAAACTCAACCCTTGCAAATTGGGGACTTGGAGATTGTGCCAGATGCCTACGTGGCTAAAAAATATGGTGAAGAACTAGACTTAACTCACCGTGAATTTGAGCTTTTGTATCACTTGGCTTCTCATATCGGTCAAGTCATTACGCGTGAACACTTGCTTGAAACGGTCTGGGGTTATGATTATTTTGGAGATGTTCGAACAGTTGATGTAACTATCAGACGTTTGCGTGAAAAGATTGAAGACACACCAAGTCGTCCTGAGTATATCCTAACACGCCGCGGTGTTGGTTATTATATGCGAAATAATGATTAAACTAATTAAAGACACAGTTTTAACCAGTGATTTTATCTTTATCCTTATTTTACTTGGCTTTATTTTAGTCGTGACCTTGCTTTTACTAGAAAATCGTCGGGATAATATTCGATTGAAGCAAATCAATCAAAAGGTAAAAGACCTGATTGCAGGAGATTATTCTCAGGTATTGGATATGCAGGGAAGCTCTGAAATCACTAATATTACCAATAATCTCAATGATTTATCAGAAGTAATTCGCTTGACTCAAGAAAATCTGGAACAAGAGAGTAAACGGTTACACAGTATCCTCTCTTACATGACGGATGGAGTTCTTGCGACTAATCGTCGTGGGAAGATTACCATGATTAATGACACGGCTAAGAAACAGTTAGGTGTTCAGAAAGAAGATGTTCTCAACAAAAGTATTCTAGAGTTGCTTAAGATTGAAGGTGAGTATGAACTTCGTGATTTGATTACCCAAATTCCTGAGCTCATCATTGATTCTCAGGATGATAATGGTGAGTATCTGAGCCTTCGTGTACGCTTTGCCTTAATCCGTAGAGAGTCTGGCTTTATTTCTGGTTTGGTTGCTGTTTTACACGATACGACAGAGCAGGAGAAGGAAGAACGGGAACGGAGACTCTTTGTTTCTAACGTTAGTCATGAGTTAAGGACGCCGCTGACTAGTGTAAAATCCTATCTTGAAGCCTTGGATGAGGGAGCCTTGTCAGAACCTGTTGCACCAGACTTTATCAAGGTGTCTCTAGACGAAACCAACCGTATGATGAGGATGGTGACAGACCTTCTTCATCTTTCACGAATTGATAATGCAACCAGCCACCTGGATGTGGAATTGATTAATTTTACTGCATTTATTACCTTTATTCTCAACCGTTTTGATAAGATGAGGGGACCAGATGAAGAGAAAAAATATGAATTAGTCAGAGATTACCCCATTACTTCAGTCTGGATTGAGATTGATACAGATAAGATGACGCAGGTGATTGATAATATTCTCAACAATGCCATCAAGTATTCTCCAGATGGTGGGAAAATCACAGTGACCATGAAGACAACTGATGATCAGATGATTTTATCGATCTCAGACCAAGGCTTGGGTATTCCTAAGCAGGATTTACCTCGTATCTTTGACCGTTTCTATCGCGTTGACCGTGCTAGAAGTCGTGCCCAAGGTGGTACGGGTCTGGGGCTGGCTATTGCCAAAGAAATTATTAAACAACATAAGGGCTTTATTTGGGCCAAGAGTGAATACGGTAAGGGATCAACCTTCACCATTGTGCTCCCTTATGATAAGGATGCAGTGAAAGAAGAAGTATGGGAGGATGAAGTAGAGGACTAGAATGAGTGAAACAGGCTTTAAATACAGTATTTTAGCGTCGGGTTCCAGTGGAAATTCTTTTTATCTGGAAACCCCAAAAAAGAAGTTTTTAGTGGATGCAGGCTTATCTGGTAAAAAGATTACCAGCCTACTTGCTGAAATTAACCGCAAACCAGAAGACCTAGATGCCATATTGATTACCCATGAGCATTCTGACCATATTCATGGAGTAGGTGTTTTAGCTCGCAAGTATGGTATGGATTTGTATGCCAATGAAAAAACTTGGCAAGCTATGGAAAATAGTAAATATCTTGGCAAGGTGGATTCTTCGCAAAAGCACATCTTTGAGATGGGAAAAACCAAAACTTTTGGAGATATTGATATTGAGAGTTTTGGTGTAAGCCATGATGCAGTCGCACCGCAGTTCTATCGTTTTATGAAGGATGATAAGAGTTTTGTCATGTTGACTGATACAGGTTATGTTAGCGACCGTATGGCAGGAATTGTCGAAAATGCGGATGGCTATCTCATTGAGTCCAATCACGATGTAGAGATTTTGCGAGCAGGTTCTTACGCTTGGCGACTCAAACAACGAATCCTATCGGATCTTGGTCACCTTTCTAATGAAGATGGTGCTGAAGCTATGATTAGGACGCTAGGAAATCGCACTAAGAAAATCTACCTAGGACATTTGTCCAAGGAGAATAATATCAAGGAGCTAGCTCACATGACCATGGTCAACCAGCTAGCACAAGCTGATCTGGGAGTTGGAGTAGACTTTAAGGTTTATGATACCTCACCAGATACCGCAACACCATTAACAGAGATATAAAAAAGAAGGCGAGTGCCTTCTTTTTTATATCTTTTACAATCCTGCAAATTCTTTGATTTCTTGTGCTGACATTGAAGAGTCGCAACGGACATTGATTTGTCCATCCGCAATGTGAACAAATCCTGGTACAGTTGGGATTCCGTAGTGTGAGCGGAATGCTTGCAACTCATTAAGTTGACTTGGTTCTTCACTGTTGATGAAGTAGATGTGGGCTTTGGTTTCAGCTACGACACCTGACAATGTACCTGCAAATTTACGGCAGTAAGGGCAAGTTTTACGACCGATAAAGAAGGTTGCAGTTTCTTTTTTATCAAGAGCTTCTTGCGCACGCGCAACTGTAGTGACTTCAAGGTCTTTGATGTTTTCTAAAAATTGTTCCATGAGATTACCTCGCTTTCATTGATATGTCTAGTATGCCATAAAGTTTCTAAAATTGCTTAGATTTGATACGAAAAAAAGATGAGATTGGTTTGTCTCATCTTTTATAGTGTTTTATTTTACAAAAGCATTGATTTCTGCTTCGATGTTAGCAATCTTAGCTTGTGATTCTTCGTTGGTTTCACCTACAACTGCAATGTAGAACTTGATTTTTGGTTCTGTACCTGAAGGGCGAACTGCAATCCATGAACCGTCAGCAAGTGTGTATTTCAACACATCGCTTGGAGGAGTTGTCAAGTTTGTAACAGTTCCGTCAGCAGCAGTAGCAGTTTGAGCCTTGAAGTCTTCTACGACAGTGATAGCTGTTGTGTTCCATTCTTTTGGAGCATTGTTGCGGAATTTAGCCATAATTGCTTTGATTTGTTCAGCACCATCGACACCAGAAAGAGTTACAGAGATAGTCTTTTCTGCGTAGTAGCCATACTCTTTGTAGATTTCTTCGATACCGTCAGCAAGTGTCAAACCACGTGAACGGTAGTAGGCAGCAAGCTCAGCAACGACAAGAACGGCTTGGATAGCATCCTTATCACGTACGAATGGTTTAATCAAGTAACCGAAGCTTTCTTCAAATCCCATCATGTAAGTATGGTTGTGTTTTTCTTCGAATTCTTGGATTTTTTCAGCGATGAATTTGAAACCAGTCAAGACGTTGAACATGGTTGCGCCGTAGCTTTCAGCAATCTTCGTTACCAAGTCAGTTGATACGATAGATTTACATAGGGCTGCATTTTCAGGAAGAGTTCCAGCGTTTTTGTGGGCTTCCAAGATGTATTTCGCCATGATAGCACCGATTTGGTTACCTGAAAGGTTGAGGTAGCTACCATCTTTTTGAAGAACTTCAACACCAACACGGTCAGCGTCTGGGTCAGTTGCGACAAGAACGTCTGCACCAACTTGACGACCAAGTTCTTCAGCAAGGGCAAAGGCTGCTTGGCTTTCTGGGTTTGGAGATTTTACAGTTGAGAAGTCTGGGTCAGCAGTTGCTTGCGCTTCAACGACTTGAACAGAGTCAAATCCTGCTTGGGCAAGGGCACGACGAGCCAACATTTCACCAGTACCATGAAGTGGTGTGTAGACAATCTTCATGTCTTTACCGAATTCTTCAATCAAGGCTGGGTTGATGTTAACGTCCTTAACTTCTTTAAGGTATTCTACGTCAACAGCTTCGCCGATAACTTCAATCAAGCCAGAAGCTTTTTCAGCTTCCACATCAGCAACTTCTACCGCAAATGGGTTTTCGATTGCACGGATATAAGTAGTTAAAGCGTCTGCGTCGTGTGGAGGCATTTGTCCACCGTCTTCACCGTAAACCTTGTAACCGTTAAATGGTGCAGGGTTGTGACTGGCTGTGACCATGATACCCGCGAAACAGTTGAGGTGACGAACTGCAAATGAGAGTTCTGGAGTTGGACGAAGGCTTTCAAATACGTAAGATTTGATGCCGTGTTTAGCAAGAACTGCCGCAGATTCAAAGGCAAACTCAGGTGAGAAGTGACGGCTATCGTAGGCAATTGCCACACCACGTTCTTTTTCGTTTCCACCTTTTGACTCAATCAAACGAGCCAATCCTTCAGTAGCTTGGCGAACAACGTAAATGTTGATGCGGTTTGTACCAGCACCAATCAAGCCACGCATACCTGCAGTACCAAATTCAAGATTTGTATAGAAGGCATCTTCCTTAGTTTTTTCGTCCATATTTTCCAAATCTTGACGAAGGTAGTCAGGAAGCTCCGCAAAATCAACCCATTTCTGGTAATTTTCTTGGTAAGACATTAACATTCTCCTTTTTGTAAATTGTTTTAACCGTTCACATTATAGCACTTTTTAGTGTTTTAGTAAAACGGTAGCATAATTTTCAGAAAAGTAGTGACATATGCCGGTTTATCAAGTCTTGAATGCCTTTGGGAAACATGCTATACTACTTGTATGATTATTTTACAAGCTAATAAAATTGAACGTTCTTTTGCAGGAGAGGTTCTTTTCGATAATATTAATCTGCAGGTTGATGAACGAGATCGGATTGCTCTTGTTGGGAAAAATGGTGCAGGTAAGTCTACTCTTTTGAAGATTTTGGTTGGAGAAGAGGAGCCAACTAGCGGAGAAATCAATAAGAAAAAGGATATTTCTCTGTCTTACCTAGCCCAAGATAGCCGTTTTGAGTCTGAAAATACCATCTACGATGAGATGCTTTATGTCTTTGATGACCTGCGTCAAACTGAGAAACAACTTCGTCAGATGGAATTGGAGATGGGTGAAAAGTCTGGTGAGGATTTGGATAAACTGATGGCAGATTACGACCGCTTATCTGAGAATTTTCGCCAAGCAGGTGGCTTTACCTATGAAGCTGATATTCGAGCGATTTTAAATGGATTCAAGTTTGACGAGTCTATGTGGCAGATGAAAATTGCCGAGCTTTCTGGTGGTCAAAATACTCGTTTGGCGCTGGCCAAAATGCTCCTTGAAAAGCCAAACCTCTTGGTCTTGGACGAGCCAACCAACCACTTGGATATTGAAACCATTGCCTGGCTAGAGAATTACTTGGTAAACTATAGCGGTGCCCTCATTATTGTCAGCCACGACCGTTATTTCTTGGACAAGGTTGCAACGATTACGCTGGATTTGACCAAGCATTCCTTGGATCGCTATGTGGGGAATTACTCTCGTTTTGTTGAGTTGAAGGAGCAAAAACTAGCTACTGAAGCAAAAAACTATGAAAAGCAACAGAAGGAAATCGCTGCTCTGGAAGATTTTGTCAACCGCAATCTAGTCCGAGCTTCAACGACCAAACGTGCCCAATCTCGCCGTAAACAATTGGAAAAAATGGAGCGTTTGGACAAACCTGAAGCTGGTAAGAAATCAGCCAATATGACCTTCCAGTCTGAAAAAACGTCGGGCAATGTTGTTCTGACTGTTGAAAACGTGGCTATTGGCTATGATGGGGAAATATTGTCAGAGCCTATCAATCTAGACCTTCGTAAGATGAATGCTGTCGCTATTGTTGGTCCAAATGGTATTGGAAAGTCAACCTTTATCAAATCTATCGTGGAGCAGATTCCTTTTATCAAGGGAGAAAAACGCTTTGGTGCCAATGTTGAGGTTGGTTACTATGACCAAACCCAAAGCAAGCTAACACCAAGTAATACGGTACTTGATGAACTTTGGAATGATTTTAAACTGACACCGGAAGTTGAAATTCGTAACCGTCTAGGTGCCTTCCTTTTCTCAGGAGATGATGTTAAAAAATCAGTAGGCATGCTGTCTGGTGGCGAGAAAGCTCGTTTGCTTTTGGCTAAATTGTCTATGGAAAACAACAACTTCCTGATTCTTGACGAACCAACCAACCACTTGGATATTGATAGCAAGGAAGTGTTGGAAAATGCCTTGATTGACTTCGATGGAACTCTTCTATTCGTCAGCCACGACCGTTACTTTATCAATCGTGTGGCAACTCATGTACTGGAATTGTCTGAGAATGGTTCGACTCTTTACCTGGGAGATTATGACTACTATGTTGAGAAGAAAGCAGAAGTAGAAATGACTCAGGCTGAGGAAGCTTCAACCAGCAATCAAGCAAAAGAACCGAGCCCAGTTAATGATTATCAAGCTCAGAAAGAAAGTCAAAAAGAGGTTCGTAAACTTATGCGACAAATTGAAAGTCTAGAAGCTGAAATCGAAGAGTTAGAAAGTCAAAGCCAAGCCATTTCTGAACAAATGTTGGAAACAAACGATGCCGAAAAACTGATGGAATTGCAGGCTGAACTGGACAAAATCATCCACCGTCAGGAAGAAGCTATGCTTGAGTGGGAAGAATTATCAGAGCAGGTGTAAAGATGGAACATCTTGGAAAAGTATTTCGTGAATTTCGGACAAGTGGAAATTATTCCTTAAAAGAGGCTGCAGGCGAGTCCTGCTCAACCTCTCAGTTATCTCGCTTTGAGCTTGGGGAGTCTGACCTGGCAGTCTCGCGTTTCTTTGAGATTTTGGATAACATTCATGTAACGATTGAAAATTTCATGGATAAGGCAAGGAATTTTCATAATCATGAACATGTTGCCATGATGGGACAAATTGTGCCACTTTACTACTCAAATGATATTGCAGGTTTTCAAAAGCTTCAAAGAGAACAACTTGAAAAGGCTAAGAGTTCGACAAATCCCCTTTATTTTGAGCTGAACTGGATTTTGTTACAGGGTCTGATTTGTCAAAGAGATGCGAGTTATGATATGAAGCAGGATGATTTGGATAAGGTAGCAGATTATCTCTTCAAAACAGAAGAATGGACCATGTATGAGTTGATTCTTTTTGGGAATCTCTATAGTTTCTACGATGTGGACTATGTCACACGGATTGGTAGAGAAGTTATGGAGAGGGAAGAATTTTACCAAGAGATTGGTCGCCATAAGAGATTAGTTTTGATTTTGGCCCTCAATTGTTACCAGCATTGTTTAGAGCATCTTTCTTTTGACAATGCAAGCTATTTTGAGACTTATACAGAGAAGATTATTGGAAAAGGGATCAAGCTTTATGAGCGTAATATTTTCCATTATCTAAAAGGCTTTGATTTGTACCAAAAAGGACAGTGTAAAGAAGGTTGTAGCCAAATGAAAGAGGCCATGCATATTTTTGATGTGTTAGGTCTTCCAGAGCAAGTAGCCTACTATCAGGAACACTACGAAAAATTTGTCAAAGATTAATTTTCCCAAATAAGGGAAAAAATAAAAAACTCCTTTCAGTTTTGATACAATAGTTTCAAAATTTGAGAGGAGTTTTTGTATGAATCGCTATGCAGTACAGTTGATTAGCCGTGGAGCTGTTAACAAGATAGGGAATATGCTCTATGATTATGGGAATAGTGTCTGGTTGGCTTCCATGGGGACTATCGGACAGACAGTTTTAGGAATGTATCAGATTTCTGAACTCGTCACATCTATTCTCGTAAATCCTTTTGGCGGAGTTATTTCAGACCGATTTTCTCGTCGTAAGATTTTAATGGTGACAGACCTTGTTTGTGGGATTCTTTGTCTGGCTATTTCGTTCATAAGGAATGACAGTTGGATGATTGGGGCTTTGATTGTTGCTAATATTGTGCAGGCTATTGCTTTTGCCTTTTCTCGTACAGCCAATAAAGCTATTATAACTGAAGTGGTGGAGAAAGATGAGATTGTGATCTATAACTCTCGCTTAGAACTAGTTTTGCAGGTTGTAGGTGTTAGTTCTCCTGTTCTTTCCTTCCTTGTTTTACAATTTGCAAGTCTCCGCATTACCTTGGTATTAGATGCTCTTAGTTTTTTTCTCGCTTTTGGCTTGGTAGCCTTGCTTCCAAAGAAAGAAGAGAAGGCTTTGGGTGAGAAGAAACTTACATTCAAGGTTATTTTTTCTGATATCAAGGAGGGAGTTCACTATATTGTGAAGCAAAAAGAAATCTTCTTTTTGTTAGTCATAGCTTCAAGTGTCAATTTTTTCTTTGCAGCTTTTAATTACCTCCTCCCCTTTTCAAATCAGCTCTATGGGGTTCAAGGTGCCTATGCCACTATTTTAACAATGGGAGCTATCGGATCTATTGTTGGGGCCTTGTTCGCTAGTAAGATTAAAGCTAGTATGGAAATGCTTCTGTTTTTGTTGTCTCTGACTGGGCTTGGAGTGATGATAATGGGTTTCACCCTCCCCTCCTATCTTGCTTTTTCAGGAAATTTCATTTGTGAACTGTTTATGACAATTTTCAATATTCACTTTTTTACTCAAGTACAAACCAAGGTTGAAAGTGAATATCTGGGTAGAGTACTTAGCTCGATTTATACCCTAGCTATACTATTTATGCCTATAGCAACAGGTTTAATGACCTGGCTTCCAAGTGTCCATTTTTATTCTTTCTTGATTATAGGACTAGGAGTTGTCATCTTATCCTTATTAGCTCTAGGCTATGTTCGAACTCATTTTAAAAAAGAACTATAAGTCTGTTTGAGTTTTAAAAATAATTCCAATCTAAGTGTTTTTTTCCGCCCTTCTCGTTTGTGAGGAGGGCTTAGTTTATGGTAAAATGGTTTTATGAATAAAAGAATGAATGAGTTAGTTGCCTTGCTCAATCGCTATGCGACCGAGTACTACACCAGTGACAATCCGTCGGTTTCAGATAGTGAGTATGACCGACTTTACCGTGAGTTGGTTGAGTTGGAGGCTGCCTATCCAGATCAAGTATTAGCAGACAGTCCGACCCATCGTGTTGGTGGCAAGGTTTTAGATGGTTTTGAAAAATACAGTCATCAGTATCCTCTTTATAGTTTGCAGGATGCTTTTTCACGTGAGGAGCTTGATGCTTTTGATGCGCGTGTTCGTAAGGAACTAGCCCATCCAACCTATATTTGTGAGCTGAAAATAGATGGTTTGTCTATCTCTCTTACTTATGAAAAGGGGATTTTAGTTGCAGGTGCCACACGTGGTGATGGGTCTATTGGAGAAAATATCACAGAGAACCTCAAACGTGTCAAGGACATTCCTTTGACCTTACCAGAAGAACTAGATATCACAGTTCGTGGGGAATGTTACATGCCACGTGCCTCTTTTGACCAGGTCAACCAAGCTCGCCAAGAAAATGGAGAGCCTGAATTTGCCAATCCTCGTAATGCGGCAGCAGGAACACTACGTCAGCTGGATACAGCAGTAGTAGCCAAGCGCAATCTTGCGACTTTCTTATATCAAGAAGCCAGTCCTTCAACTCGTGACAGCCAAGAAAAAGTGTTGAAGCACCTAGAACAGCTTGGTTTTGTAGTTAATCCAAAGCGAGTCTTAGCTGAAAGCATGGATGAGATATGGGATTTCATCCAAGAGATAGGACAGGAGCGAGACAATCTATCTTATGATATCGATGGGGTGGTGATCAAGGTCAATGACCTAACAGGTCAAGAAGAACTTGGCTTTACCGTTAAGGCTCCAAAGTGGGCTGTAGCCTATAAGTTCCCTGCTGAGGAAAAAGAAGCCCAACTCTTATCCGTTGATTGGACAGTTGGTCGTACTGGAGTTGTCACGCCAACTGCAAATCTGACTCCTATTCAGCTTGCTGGGACAACTGTTAGCCGTGCGACTTTGCACAATGTAGATTATATTGCTGAAAAAGATATCCGCAAAGATGATACGGTTATCGTTTATAAGGCTGGAGATATCATCCCTGCCGTTTTGCGTGTCGTAGAGTCCAAACGGATTTCTGAAGAGAAACTAGATATCCCTACAAACTGCCCAAGTTGTGATTCTGACTTGTTGCACTTTGAAGATGAAGTGGCTCTCCGTTGTATCAATCCACGTTGCCCTGCCCAAATCATGGAAGGCTTGATCCACTTTGCCTCTCGAGATGCCATGAATATTACAGGACTTGGTCCATCTATCGTTGAGAAACTATTTGCTGCTAATCTGGTTAAGGATGTGGCGGATATTTACCGATTACAAGAAGAGGATTTCCTACTTTTAGAAGGTGTTAAGGAAAAGTCCGCTGCTAAACTGTATCAGGCAATCCAAGCATCTAAGGAAAATTCTGCCGAGAAGCTCTTGTTTGGTTTAGGCATTCGTCATGTCGGCAGTAAGGCCAGTCAGCTTTTACTTCAACATTTTCACTCGATTGAAAATCTGGCTCAGGCAGATCCAGACGAAGTAGCTAGTATTGAAAGTCTGGGTGGTGTGATTGCCAAGAGTCTTCAGACTTATTTTGCGACAGAGGGCTCTGAAATTCTGCTTAAAGAATTGAAAGAAGCTGGGGTCAATCTGGACTATAAAGGTAAAACTGTAGTAGCGGATGCAGCCTTGTCAGGTTTGACCGTTGTGTTGACAGGAAAATTGGAACGACTCAAACGCTCAGAAGCTAAAAGTAAACTCGAAAGCTTGGGAGCTAAAGTAACAGGCAGTGTTTCTAAAAAGACAGACCTTGTTGTTGCAGGAGCAGATGCTGGAAGTAAACTGCAAAAAGCACAGGAACTTGGAATTGAAGTTCGAGATGAAGCTTGGTTAGAAAGTCTGTAATGATAGTTTAAAACCAGAGTTTAGACAGTAAACTAGTTTGTTAATCGGGACAAAATCGGTCAAGAATTTATTAGTGAAATAGAAACAAATCAAGAAGTAAAAAGGAAAAATAAAAACAATGTATAACTACCCTATGCGCATTCATTACCATCGCAAGAATGGTGAATACGATACCTGCTCTTTTGTAAAAAGTCAGGATCAACGAATTGATTTACTGACCTACAAAGAAGATTATTTTGGTGCCTTATTTAACTTTGAACATCCAAGTTCTTATGCCTTAGAAAGTTTGAATTTTGTAGTTCACACGGGTCAAACCAGTAAAGAGTATGCTATCCGTTTTAATTACTATCCTCTTTTAACAGAGGTCTGGATTTTGGAAGGGGATGATAGAATTTATTACTCTGAAAATCCTGCTATTGCTAGTCCTTTCTATAAAAATCAAAATCCTTTTGCCTTTGATAAGGCCATTAACAGTGCTAGTTTTGATCATCACTGGGGCTACCAAGGGGAATTGGGGTGCCGTGTAGAGAACAATCAGGCTCATTTTGCTCTTTGGGCTCCAACAGCGACAGCAGTGCAGGTTGTGGTTTATGAATCAGCTACTAATGATGCACCTGTTTGGAAAACTTTTGATATGGAGAGAGGAAATAGCTACTCTTATAACCATAAAGACAATACAATCGGTGTTTGGAGTTTGGATGTTGAGGAAGATTTGACTGGTAAGGCTTATCACTATCAAGTCCAATTCCCTCATCACCAAACACTGACACGCGATCCGTACACTATTGCGACCAGCCCTGATGGCAAACGTTCAGCTATTCTGAGCCATGCAGAAAAGCAAGTTGAAAACTTCGAGGTCAAGCATGGTTCGGAGGCTACTTGGCGTTTGACAAATCCATGTAAGGCAGTCATCTGTGAAATGCATATTCGTGATTTGACCAAATCACCTACCTCAGGTGTGGATGAACATCTTCGAGGAACTTTCTTAGGTGCTTCACAGACTGGAACGGTTAACCAGTATGGCCAAGCAACTGCTTTTGATTACATCAAGAAGATAGGTTACAATTATGTTCAGTTGCAACCAATTGCAGACCGTCATAAAGAGTATGATGCGGATGGGGATGTAACCTACAACTGGGGTTATGACCCACAAAACTATAACGCACCAGAGACGAGCCTTTCAACAAACCCAGATGATCCAGCGCAGGTTATTCGTGATTTGAAGACCATGATTCAAGCCTATCACGATGCAGGTATTGGTGTTATTATGGATGTGGTCTATAACCATACCTTCTCAGTTGTTGATGCACCTTTCCAAACAACGGTCCCTGACTACTATTATCGTATGAATCCAGATGGTACCTTCCAGAATGGAACGGGTGTTGGAAATGAAACAGCCAGTGAACACGAAATGTTCCGCAAGTATATGATGGATTCTCTTCTATACTGGGTGCAGGAATACAATATTGACGGCTTCCGTTTTGACTTGATGGGGATTCATGATGTCAAGACCATGCAGATGATTCGTCAGAGTTTGGATGAAATTGACCCTAACATTATCCTTTATGGAGAAGGATGGGATATGGGGACAGGTCTTGCCCCTTATGATAAGGCTAAGAAAGACAACGCCTACGAAATGCCAAATATTGGTTTCTTTAATGACGATCAGCGTGATGCTGTCAAAGGTGGAGAAGTTTACGGTACTATTAAGTCAGGTTTTGTCAGTGGTGCTGCGACAGAGCCCATTCTTGCCAAAGCAATCCTTGGTAGTCGTGAATTAGGAACCTATACACATCCAAATCAAGTGCTTAACTATGTAGAAGCCCATGACAATTACAATCTTCACGATTTGTTGGCAACCCTTCATCCAGAACAAAGTTCAGAGCAAATCATGCGTAAAGTCGAAACTGCCACAGCCATGAATCTACTCATGCAAGGGATGGCCTTTATGGAAATCGGTCAAGAATTCGGTCGTACCAAACTTATTGCGACAGGTGAGAATGGTGAGTTGACTCATGATGATAGAGAGCGTGCTATGAATAGCTATAATGCTCCTGACAGTGTGAACCAAGTGAACTGGGACTTGATCAATGAGCGTCAAGGTAGTATTGAATTTATCCGTCAAATTATTCGATTGAAGACAGAAACCAGTGCCTTTTCTTACCCTACTTATGATGAGATTTACCATCATGTTTTTGTTCATTCCGCTCACGAGCACAGTGGTTGGATTGTCTATGAAATCCACGGGGAAGAACACCTATTGATCGTCTTTAATGCAAAAGGAGATGCGTTCCAGTTTGAAAATGCAGGAAATTTAGAACTCTTGGTGACCAATAGTCCTTCTGATGAGGAAAACAAAGTTGGTGGTGTCAGTGTTAGCATTTTTAAAGTGCTATAAATGTTAGCTTATTTTTTGGTATTTCTTTTATAAATATTTGAAAAACAAATCAGGAAATTCGTTTTCTGATTTGTTTTTTTACCTAAAAATACTACTTTTATTAGAAAAATAACGAACTTTATGATATCCTTGTAAATAAAATGATTGGTTTTCATAATCTGTTTGAAAATTTCTTGATTTACAAGTGAACACATCAGTGAATTTGTTGAAGACTTTCAAAAGAATTTTTAGCAAATTCCGTAATTTACTTGAATCTTCCCTAAAAAGGTAGTATAATAAATCTATAGAAAACGCTTACAGAAATAGGAGGGTGTATGAATAAGAAAAAAGCTTTAGAAACCTTTATAGCAGGTGAAAATTTTCACCTCCAGCATTATCTGGGAGCGCATAGGGAAGAAAAAGATGGTGAGTATGGCTATGCTTTCCGTGTGTGGGCACCTAATGCTCAGGCTGTTCACTTGGTAGGGGATTTCACCAATTGGGTAGAAAACCAAATCCTAATGGAACGAAATGAATTTGGAGTCTGGGAAGTCTTTACCAGCCTTGCTCATGAAGGCCAAATTTACAAGTATCATATCACACGTGCAAATGGTCATCAGCTGATGAAGATTGACCCGTTGGCTGTACGGTATGAGGCACGACCTGGGACTGGTGCTATTTTAACAGATATTCCAGAAAAGAAATGGAAGGATGGTCTCTGGCTAGCCCGTAGAAAACGCTTGAGTTTTGAAGAGCGTCCCGTCAATATTTACGAGGTTCATGCTGGATCGTGGAAGAGGAATCCAGATGGTAGTCCCTATAGTTTTGCTCAATTGAAGGATGAGCTGATTCCTTACTTGGTTGAGATGAACTATACTCACATTGAGTTTATGCCCCTGATGTCTCACCCACTAGGTTTGAGTTGGGGTTATCAGCTTATGGGTTACTTTGCTCTAGAGCATGCCTATGGTCGCCCTGAAGAGTTTCAAGATTTTGTTGAGGAATGCCATTTAAACAATATAGGCGTTATTGTGGACTGGGTGCCTGGTCACTTCACCATTAATGATGATGCCTTGGCTTATTATGATGGGACTCCGACTTTTGAATACCAAGACCATAATAAGGCTCATAACTACGGTTGGGGTGCTCTCAATTTTGACCTTGGAAAAAATGAAGTCCAGTCCTTCTTGATTTCTAGCATTAAGTTTTGGATTGACTTTTACCATTTGGACGGTATTCGAGTGGATGCGGTTAGCAACATGCTCTATCTTGATTATGATGATGCACCATGGACGCCTAATAAAGATGGCGGAAATCTCAACTACGAGGGCTATTATTTCCTTCAACGTTTGAATGATGTCATTAAACAAGCTCATCCAGATGTGATGATGATTGCCGAAGAAAGTTCATCAGCTACTCAGATTACTGACACCAAGGATTCAGATGGTCTTGGGTTTGATTATAAGTGGAATATGGGCTGGATGAATGATATCCTCCGTTTCTATGAAGAAGATCCGATTTATCGTAAGTATGACTTTAACCTAGTGACTTTCAGCTTTATGTATGTCTTCAAGGAGAATTATCTCCTACCATTCTCACATGACGAAGTGGTTCATGGTAAGAAGAGTATGATGCACAAGATGTGGGGAGATCGTTACAATCAATTCGCAGGCTTGCGCAATCTCTACACTTACCAAATTTGTCACCCAGGTAAGAAATTGCTCTTCATGGGTAGCGAATACGGCCAATTCCTAGAATGGAAATCTGAAGAACAGCTGGAATGGTCTAACCTAGAGGACCCAATGAATGCTAAGATGAAGTATTTCACTTCTCAGCTAAATCAGTTTTACAAAGACCATCGCTGTCTGTGGGAAATCGATACCAGCTATGATGGTATTGAAATTATCGATGCGGATAATCAAGACCAGAGTGTTCTTTCCTTTATCCGTAAGGGTAAAAAGGATGATATGTTAGTCTGTGTCTTTAATATGGCACCTGTTGAACGAAAAGATTTTACAATCGGACTACCTGTCGCAGGGATTTATGAAGAAGTTTGGAATACTGAGTTAGAAGAGTGGGGAGGCGTCTGGAAAGAACATAATCAAACTGTTCAAACGCAAGAAGGACTATGGAAAGATTATGAGCAGACCCTGACCTTTACCCTACCAGCTATGGGAGCAAGTGTATGGAAAATCAAACGTCGCTTGAAATCTACTAAAATTGTCACAAGTAAAAACCAAAAAGGAGTAGAAAATGAAGAATGAAATGTTAGCTTTGATTCTTGCTGGTGGGCAAGGAACTCGTCTCGGTAAACTCACTCAAAGCATCGCAAAACCAGCTGTGCAATTTGGTGGGCGCTACCGTATCATTGACTTTGCTCTCTCAAACTGTGCCAACTCAGGCATTCACAATGTTGGAGTCATCACACAGTATCAACCACTTGCTCTTAACAATCATATTGGGAATGGTTCAAGTTGGGGATTAGACGGTATCAATTCTGGTGTCTCTATTCTTCAACCGTATTCAGCAAGTGAAGGAAATCGTTGGTTTGAAGGGACTAGTCACGCTATTTATCAAAATATCGACTATATCGATAGTGTTAATCCTGAGTATGTTTTGATTCTATCTGGGGATCACATCTACAAAATGGACTATGATGATATGCTCCAGTCTCACAAGGATAATAATGCCAGTTTGACAGTAGCAGTTCTTGATGTTCCTCTTAAGGAAGCTAGCCGTTTTGGTATCATGAATACAGATGCAAACAATCGTATTGTAGAATTTGAAGAGAAACCAGCCCAACCTAAATCTACTAAAGCCTCTATGGGAATTTACATTTTTGATTGGCAACGTCTGCGCAATATGCTCGTTGCTGCTGAAAAGAGTAATGTCGATATGTCAGACTTTGGTAAGAATGTCATTCCAAATTACCTTGAGTCAGGTGAAAGTGTCTATGCCTACGAATTTAATGGTTACTGGAAAGACGTTGGTACGATTGAGTCACTTTGGGAAGCGAACATGGAGTACATTTCTCCAGAAAATGCCTTGGATAGCCGTAACCGTCAATGGAAGATTTACTCAAGAAACTTGATTTCACCACCAAACTTCCTTGGGGCAAACGCTCATGTGGAAGATTCCTTGGTTGTTGATGGCTGTTTTGTAGATGGAACTGTTAAACATTCCATCCTTTCAACAGGATCACAAGTTCGAGAAGGGGCAGAAGTAGTAGATTCAGTTATCATGAGTGGTGCAATTGTTGGTCAGGGAGCAAAAATTAAGCGTGCCATTATTGGTGAAGGTGCAGTTATTTCTGATGGCGTCGAAATTGATGGAACAGAAGAAGTACAAGTCGTAGGATATGATGAAGTAGTGGGGGTAGCAACAGATGAAGATTGATAAATATTCTGCCATTTTAGGAAACACAGTTGGTTTTCATGATATGTCAACACTGACAGACCACCGTCCAGTAGCTAGCTTGCCATTTGGAGGTAAATATCGTTTAATCGACTTCCCACTTTCAAGTCTTGCTAATGCAGGTGTCCGTAGTATCTTTGGTATTTTCCAACAAGACAATATCAGTTCCGTCTTTGACCATATCCGTTCTGGGCGTGAGTGGGGCTTGTCAACCCTTCTTAGCCACTATTATCTAGGTATTTACAATACCCGTGTGGAAAGTAGTACCGTTGGAAAAGAATACTACCATCAGCTTCTTACTTATTTGAAACGCTCTGGGTCAAACCAAACAGTATCACTCAACTGTGATGTCTTAATTAATATTGATTTGAACCAAGTGTTCCACCTTCATAACACAACGAAGGGACCTATTACAGTTGTTTATAAAAAACTTCCTAAGAAAGACATTTCAGAAGTCAATGCAATCTTGGAAGTGGATGAAACAGACCATGTTCGTTCTCATAAACTCTTTGATAGCAAATCTACAGATGAAGTTTATAATATGTCTACAGATATCTTTGTAGTTGATACACCTTGGTTGATTGAACGTTTGGAAGAAGAAGCTAAGAAAGAACATCCAGAGAAATTGCGCTATGTTTTACGGGATTTGGCTGCAAAAGAAGGAGCTTTTGCCTACGAATACACAGGATACCTAGCAAACATTCACTCTGTAGAGTCGTATTATCAAGCTAACAAAGATATGCTTGAATCTCAAAAATTCTACTCTCTCTTCTCACCAAATCAAAAGATTTATACAAAGGTCAAAAACGAAGAGCCAACTTACTATGCTAATACATCTAAGGTAAGTACTTCTCAGTTTGCCTCTGGTAGTATCATTGAAGGTCAAGTGGCTAATTCCGTTCTATCACGTAATATTCATGTCCATAAGGATAGCCTGGTTAAAGATAGCCTACTCTTCCCTCGTGTTGTTATTGGAGAAGGTGCTCAGGTCGAATACGCTATCTTGGATAAGGGTGTTGAAGTTGAGCCTGGTGTTGTGATTCGAGGGACTTCAGAACATCCAGTTGTCGTTAAGAAAGGTAGCAAAGTAACAGAGGATATTCATTCATGAAAATTTTATTTGTAGCAGCAGAGGGTGCACCCTTTTCAAAAACAGGGGGGTTGGGAGACGTTATTGGCGCTCTTCCCAAATCACTGGTAAAAGCTGGGCACGAAGTTGCAGTGATTTTACCCTACTATGACATGGTAGAGGCTAAATTTGGAAATCAGATTGAAGATGTTCTTCATTTTGAGGTGAGTGTTGGTTGGCGCAGACAGTACTGTGGAATTAAGAAAACAGTACTAAACGGTGTGACCTTCTACTTTATTGACAACCAGTATTATTTCTTCCGTGGCCATGTTTACGGTGATTTTGATGACGGAGAACGCTTTGCCTTTTTCCAACTGGCTGCCATTGAGGCTATGGAAAGAATTGACTTCATTCCTGACCTTCTCCATGTTCATGACTACCATACAGCTATGATTCCTTTCTTGTTAAAGGAAAAATACCGTTGGATTCAAGCCTATCAAGGCATTAAAACTGTTTTAACCATTCATAATTTGGAATTTCAAGGACAATTTTCAGAAGGAATGTTGGGTGATTTGTTTGGAGTTGGCTTTGAACGTTACGCTGATGGCACCCTTCGCTGGAATAACTGTCTGAACTGGATGAAGGCTGGTATCCTCTATGCGGACCGTGTTTCAACAGTTTCGCCTAGTTATGCTCATGAAATTATGACCAGTCAGTTCGGATGTAACTTGGATCAGATTCTTCGAATGGAATCTGGCAAGGTATCTGGTATCGTGAACGGGATTGATGCTGACCTGTATAATCCTCAGACGGATGCTCTTTTAGATTATCATTTCAATCAGGACGATTTGTCTGGGAAAGCCCAAAACAAAGCAAAATTGCAAGAAAAAGTTGGCTTGCCAGTTAGAGCTGACGTTCCACTGGTGGGAATTGTTTCTCGTTTGACACGTCAAAAAGGTTTTGATGTCGTGGTGGAAAGTCTTCACCATATCTTGCAAAATGATGTTCAGATTGTGCTTTTGGGAACTGGAGATCCAGCCTTTGAAGGAGCTTTCTCATGGTTTGCTCAGATTTATCCTGACAAGCTATCAGCAAATATCACTTTTGATGTCAAACTTGCTCAAGAAATCTACGCTGCTTGCGACCTCTTCCTCATGCCAAGTCGTTTTGAACCATGTGGCTTGTCTCAAATGATGGCGATGCGTTATGGAACCTTGCCATTGGTCCATGAAGTTGGGGGCTTGCGAGATACCGTTCAAGCCTTTAATCCAATCGAAGGAAGCGGAACGGGCTTTAGCTTTGACAATCTATCTCCTTATTGGTTAAATTGGACTTTCCAAACAGCATTGGACTTGTATAGAAACCATCCTGACGTTTGGAAAAAACTACAAAAACAAGCTATGGAGTGTGATTTCTCATGGGATACAGCCTGCAAGTCATACCTTGACTTGTACCATAGTTTAGTTAATTAATAGATAAAATCGTATGATGACTTCATACGATTTTTGGGCTATTTAGAGAGGAGAACTGATGTCTCAAGTAAAAGGCTTGTGTGTTATGGATGTTGATGGAACCTTAATCCTAGAAGAAGTGATTGATTTGTTGGGAAGAGAGGTAGGTCGTGAGGAGGAAATTTCGCAGATTACAAGTCGGGCAATGCGAGGAGAGTTAGACTTTGAAAGCAGTTTAAGAAAAAGAGTATCCTTGTTGGCAGGTCTTCCTGTTTCGGTCTTTGAGAAAGTCTTCAACTCTATTCATCTATCGCCAAATGCCCAGGAATTCGTTTCTATTCTCCAAAAGAATGGAATCCTAGTTGGTCTGGTGTCTGGTGGCTTTACACCAATAGTTGAGAGATTAGCTAAATCCCTTGGCATTGCCTATTTCTCTGCCAATCAACTTGAAGTCAAAGATGGTCATCTAACAGGGAAATTAGTTGGACAAATTATCAGTCCCCAGGTCAAACAAGCAACTCTGGAAAAATGGAGAAAGGAACTCAAACTCTCTAAAGAAATAACAGTTGCAATCGGTGATGGGGCCAATGATCTATTGATGCTAAAATCAGCGGGAATAGGAGTCGCTTTTTGTGCCAAAGAAGTTCTGAAAAAAGAAATACCACATCATGTTGACAAGAGGGATTTGTTAGAAATTCTTCCTTTGACTGACTTTTTAGAATGAGGGAAAATATGAAGATTATAATTGCACCAGATTCGTTTAAGGAAAGCTTGACTGCAGAGCAGGTTGCTGAAGCTATTAAGAGAGGGTTCCAACAATCGCTAGCAGATGTAGACTGTCTCCTCTGCCCTGTTGGTGATGGGGGAGAAGGTACTGTAGATGCTATCCTACATTCTCTTGACATGGAAGAAAAAAGGATTCAAGTGACAGGACCTTTTGGTCAAGAAGAAGCCATGCGCTATTTTCAAAAAGGACATCTGGCACTATTTGAAGTAGCTGACTTGGTTGGACTTGGAAAAATTCCGCCGGAGGAACGAAATCCACTGCAAATCCAAACTTGTGGTATTGGAGAGTTGATTTGCCACCTCATTGCTCAAGGGATTAAAGAAATTTATATTGGCGTTGGTGGTACGGCCAGTAATGATGGAGGACTGGGGATTGCTGTTGCTTTAGGTTATCAATTTTATGATAGGAATGGAAATGTCTTGCCTGCATGCGGTCAATCCTTGCTAAAATTAGCTTCTGTTTCAACAGAAGATTGCTATGAAATTCCTGAAGATATTCAAATTCGTATTTTAGCAGATGTCGTGAGTCCCTTATGTGGTCATCAAGGTGCGACCTACATTTTTGGAAAACAAAAAGGCCTAGATCCTACTATGTTTAAGGCCGTAGATCAGGCGATACAAAATTTTTATGAAAAAGTTTCACCTGCAACATTGCAAATTAAAGGAGCAGGTGCTGGTGGAGGTATTGCTGGTGGTTTGTGTGCCTTTGCTCATGCAAGTATCGTATCTGGGATTGACACCTGCCTAGACTTGATTGACTTTGATAAGAAAGTTTCTGATGCTGACTTGGTTATTGTTGGGGAAGGAAGACTAGATCGTCAAAGTTTAGCAGGGAAAGCACCAATTGGTGTAGCAAAAAGAACCCCTGTCGGAGTTCCTGTTATTGCTATTTGCGGTAGTCTCGCTGAAGATTTACCTTCCCTACCATTTGAAAATATCCAAGCTGCCTTTTCTATTTTGGAGAAAAGTGAACCTTTAGAAGATAGTTTGAAAAATGCCAGTATCTATTTAGAGCATACGGCTACCAATATTGGAAATTTATTAAAGATGCCTAAGATTTAGCCAAACCATTTTTTCCAAATGGATGTTTTGGCAGGTTCTTCCTTTTTACCTTCCCAAAGTTCTGGAAAAGCAAGTCGAAGGTTCTTTTCTTCTACTTGAACTGGTGCATTGGTGTGAATAATCAGGCCAAAAGGAGAAGAAGTATGCTCTTCAGATACAATGGTAGCTTGACTATCGGTTTCTTTGGCTTCCTTCAAATAGAAAACTTGCTTGTCAAATTCGATAGTTGGTGAAATCTTCACAAATAGTGGCTCGGACTTTTCCTGAAGGTTTTCTAAAATAGATAAAAAGCCTTTTTCTAACTGAGGGCTATTTGCTGTGTCAATATCTGCATATCCAAGAACTCTTTCCTCAAAGGTACCAAGATAACGTCTTTGCTCATCCGGATTTAATTTTGGCCCACCATGAGCTTTTTCAAGTAATTGTTTTGATAAATCTGTCATGAAAATAGTATATCATAAAAATAAAAAGAAAACATATAAAAGAAAGCGGTTGCTTAATAAAGTTAAGGAAAATTTACACAAAGATAACGTTTTTTCTTGAAAAAGGAGGGTTTTTAAGGTATTATAGAGGTGTAAAAAATTTAACTCATAAGGAGAGTAAAAAATGTCAATTATTACTGATGTTTACGCTCGCGAAGTCCTAGACTCACGCGGTAACCCAACACTTGAAGTAGAAGTTTACACTGAATCAGGTGCTTTCGGACGTGGTATGGTTCCATCAGGAGCTTCTACTGGTGAACACGAAGCAGTTGAACTTCGCGACGGTGACAAATCTCGTTACGGTGGTCTTGGTACACAAAAAGCTGTTGACAATGTAAACAACATCATTGCTGAAGCTATCATCGGCTACGATGTACGTGACCAACAAGCTATCGACCGTGCTATGATCGCACTTGACGGTACTCCTAACAAAGGTAAATTGGGTGCGAACGCAATCCTTGGTGTATCTATCGCTGTAGCTCGTGCTGCTGCTGACTACCTTGAAATCCCACTTTACAGCTACCTTGGTGGATTCAACACTAAAGTTCTTCCAACTCCAATGATGAACATCATCAACGGTGGTTCTCACTCTGACGCTCCAATCGCTTTCCAAGAGTTCATGATCTTGCCAGTTGGTGCGCCAACATTTAAAGAAGCTCTTCGTTACGGTGCTGAAATCTTCCATGCTCTTAAGAAAATCCTTAAATCACGTGGTTTGGAAACTGCCGTAGGTGACGAAGGTGGATTCGCTCCTCGTTTCGAAGGAACTGAAGATGGTGTTGAAACTATCCTTGCTGCGATTGAAGCTGCTGGATATGTTCCAGGTAAAGACGTATTTATCGGATTTGACTGTGCTTCATCAGAATTCTACGATAAAGAACGTAAAGTTTACGACTACACTAAATTTGAAGGTGAAGGCGCTGCTGTTCGTACATCTGCAGAACAAATCGACTACCTTGAAGAATTGGTTAACAAATACCCAATCATCACTATCGAAGATGGTATGGATGAAAACGACTGGGATGGTTGGAAAGCTCTTACTGAACGTCTTGGTAAGAAAGTACAACTTGTTGGTGACGACTTCTTCGTAACAAACACTGACTACCTTGCACGTGGTATCCAAGAAGGTGCTGCTAACTCAATCCTTATCAAAGTTAACCAAATCGGTACTCTTACTGAAACTTTTGAAGCTATCGAAATGGCTAAAGAAGCTGGTTACACTGCCGTTGTATCACACCGTTCAGGTGAAACTGAAGATTCAACAATCGCTGACATCGCAGTTGCAACAAACGCAGGACAAATCAAAACTGGTTCACTTTCACGTACAGACCGTATCGCTAAATACAACCAATTGCTTCGCATTGAAGACCAACTTGGTGAAGTAGCTGAATACCGTGGATTGAAATCATTCTACAACCTTAAAAAATAATCTAATTTCTAGATTAGATGGCGTAAATCCTTTAAAATAAGCACTTTGGGGCGCTTTCCCTTAGTGCTTTTTCTTATTTTACTACCCTTTTAGTTACCCTTAACTGATTTTAGGTATAGTAAGAGGGTAGTCACTAATCGTGACACCCTTTATAAATTATTGATGGCTGTTTCATAATTTGAGACAGCTTTTTTTGCGTTTTCTTGGTTTGTATGCCAGTAAACATTTTCAGTCACTAATAAGTTAGAGTGTCCCAATCTGTATTGGACATCTTTAGGGCTGGTCTGAGCGTATAACATCATAGTGGTATGTGTATGGCGGAAACCGTGAAATGATACATTTGTTACACCAGCATTCTCAAAATGCTTATTTAGGCGTTTGCGTAAGTTGCAAGCATAAGCATATTTTTCTGTAAATACAGAGAAGACGACTGTTTCAGTACGACCTAATTTCCAAGACTGAATTTGTTGACGGTTTTTGTATTGTTTCAGTAAAAGTAATGTGGCTTTGTCTATTGGTATATCTCGATAGCCAGCGCTTGATTTAGGTGAGTTTATTTCCTGATAGCGGTTTAGTGTCTTATTGATGCTGATAACACCGCTTTCTAGGTCAATATCAGACCATTCAAGAGCCAGAGCCTCACTAATACGGCAACCAGTGGCCAATAAAGTCTTATACAGGACAACATCAAATAAGTTCTCATAATTTGATTGATCCAGAGTGTCTAAATAATCAAGAAACTGTTTTAATTCTTTGTTGTCTAAGTATTTGACAGCAGCCTTTTCTTTCTGCTGTTTGCGTGGAACGATGACATCATTAGCTGGGTTGTATTGTATTACCTGGATAGTTACGCCATATCTCAAAATACGCTTATTCATGTTATGGAGCAAGGAGTAGTTAGCAAATGCCCCTTTTTCGCCTTTATTCGCCTTGTCAGCCCATTTGTTTACTTGTTGTTGAAGAATAGGCGTAGTGAGTTTAGATAGCTTGTAATCGCCAAATACAGGCAATAAATGCACTCTAACCAACCCCTCCATAGATTGTCGAGTATTTGGCTTAACTGAATTCTTGTAACTATCCCACCAAACTTTTACAAGCTCATTATATGTTGTAATTGTCGGCTTGTCTTTAACTGTATAGCCATTAGCAGCAAAAGTATTGATCGCATCACGCGCTTTTACTTTAACTCCCTTTTTAGTGGTTGCTGTAACAGTTGTACGGGCTTTCTTGCCCGTCAGTTGGTCAACGCCTAGATAAACACTAGCATAATAAACTCTTTGGCCATTCTTTTTGATTTTCTCTTTGATATTCATGTATTTGTACCTTTCTTTCCATCAGCAGGCAAGGCGCGTGGTTTTGTTAGGTATTTATACATGAATTTAATTAGTTATTTTTTTTTGCTGTTGTTTTTAATAAAGATAAGACTGCTTCTTGGTTTTCTTTCGGTGATTTAGCAAAATTTATCAATAATTCTTTTAATGGTTCTTTTAATTCCATGACGTAAAAAGTATAAAAGTCTCCTATTTCAATTATAGTCCCTTCTAAACCAAGATTACTATATTCTTTTTCTGCTTCATCCATCCACTTGAGATCATATTCTTTTAGGGTATCATCTTTAGACTCAATAGGATTAGTTAAACTTTTTAATCCTTTTTTGAATAGACTAAAAGGGTTAAATTTATTTTGTTCTCCATCTCTTAAATATGATACAGGAACATCATAAAAATCTGCCACAACATTCCAAAAATCATCATTTCTTGGCGAGCGTTTTCCATTTTCATACAAAGAAAGCTGTCCATCACTTACTGTATACTTTTTTTCTTTCTCTAGCCTACTGCTCAATTCTTTAAGTGTAAGGCCATTTTGTTCTCTTAAAAATTTTAATTTATTTTCCATACAAGACCTCCTGATACCATAATAACACAAAATTGATAATAATAGTCAAAAAAATTTTCAAAAAAGAAGTATTTTTCAGTTGACACTTTCAAAATGAAAGTTTATAATTAGATTACTTTCAAAATGAAAGTATAGAAAGGGGGTGTTATAAATGATTATTACTATCGAGATAGCCGAAAAAGTCAGAATTAAAAGGGGACGGCTTTCAATGACTAAAACAAAACTATCCGAAAAACTTGGTATTGCTAGGCAAACGCTTGTAAAAATCGAAAAAGGGCAGTACAAATGCCCTAAGCGTATCTATGAGAGCGTGATGACTTGGCTAGTAGAAGAAATTTAAAGTAAGTAAAAAGCCGTGTACAGGCGGCCAAACCAACGTACACGGCTAAGGAAAAATAACAAAACTCAAGCAAAGGCAAGGCGCGTGGTTTTGTTAGGTATTTAGTAAGAGTGAAAACAATCGCCCTTATAAAATATATCACTTTAATTCTACCATAAACAAAGGAGAAAATCAAAAATGGCATTGAGTAAACAAAACATCAAGCAACAAGGCAATAAAATAGCTAAGTTACTCCCACATATTGAAATTATCCAACAGCTAAGTAAAGCGTTATTACTTGCTGATAATTCTGGAGCAGATAGCAAAGTTTTACACCATCAAATGAAACAAGCATTTAGCGTTATTTTTGAAATGGCAGATCAGGCATATCAAGAAATAGACCAGATTGCTTGTAAGTTAATAAATTGTGATGATAAAGAATTGGAGGTAAAACCGAATGGTAAAAGAACATTATACCGTAACTCATACGATGGCAGACGGGACAAAAAGAGATAGTATTGCCGGATATGTTATCCCTGACGATAACCCAATATATGCACTTTTTAGAAAAATAAATGAGCGTAGAATGGAGGAGATGCGAAAAAATGGCAACCAGTCTGCAACCATTGATATACAAAAAGGGTGCATAGGAGAGGTAATCTTATAGAGCAGTTTGAGGAGACAATGAAATGAATGAGTTAGATTTAACCAATACACAGGCGGTTATCTTTTCCGTGGTATTGATTGGCTTGCTACTTTATCTAAACCACCGAGACCGCCAAAAAAGCGCCCAATTTGAGCGAGAAAGCAAACAGATGATAGAAACACCTAGCGAGGATTTAAACCCTTGCTACGGGCGTTATATTCAGCTTGCAGGGGTCAATGTATGGGGAGGAATTGAATGAGTTTAGTAAGTAGTCGTAAGAGAGTATTAAAACTAATCAATTTAGAGAATTATAAATAATCAAAGGAGGGGAAAATGGCAAAAACAAAAGTCTATTTTTGGCTAAAAATTGATAAGAAATTTTTTGATAATATTTTTATCAAGAGGCTAAAGACGGTACCTGGGGGGTACACCATGACAGTCATTTATATTAGGCTTATGCTAGAGAGCTTGGAAAGTGACTGTATTTTATACTATGAGGGCTACTTTGACAATCTCAAGGAAGAACTAGCCCTAAAATTAGATGTATCAGAAGATGATATAGATATGACCATGGCATACTTTACAAAATGCGGTTTAATACAGATTGACGAAGATAAAAACGCAGAACTACCACAGGCAAAAGCCTTGGTTGAGAGTGAAACAAACTGGGCAAACTATAAACGTGAACAACGAAAAAAAACAAAATTGGAAGAAGTCCAACCATCTTTGACATTTTCCAACTCGTGTCCAACAGAGATAGAGAAAGAGTTAGATATAGAGTTAGATATAGAGGTAGAAGTAGATAAAGAACAATCACCCACCCCCTCCACTATCAATCAAGAATTTGCAAATATCTATAAATCTTTTGAAGCTGAGATAGGTAAAGCATTATCACCGTTACAGATCCAAGACTTGCAGTATATGCTAGAAGATTTTAGCCCAGAGCTTATCCATGAGGCGTTAAAAGAGGCTGTCAGTCAGGGTAAAGCAAACTTTGCATACATCAAGGCAATCCTTAACCGTTGGAAACAGGACAATTTATTGACGGTGGAACTTGTTAGAAATAGCTTTGCAGCGCGTGAGGCTAAGAAACAATCTCCTAAGCAATCAGAACCTATTAGCCGTGAGGAATGGCTAAAAACACGAACAGAAGAAAACCCATTTTAGGAGGGTGAGCAATGGAAAATAAATTTGAGCAATATAACAACAGAAAAATTAGCGATAAGGTATGTGAGGTTCACAAGGTTAATTATTGGCAAATATCAACGCCAATAAGAGGCAGTAAGGAACGAAGTATACAAGAGTTTTGTCCTGAATGTTGTCAGGAGCAAATAGATAGGGAAGAGCAAGAGGGAGTTAATAATAGCCTAAATGCTGAGACTTACCTAAAAACCTATAATGTGCTTATGCGAGACAGTACGCTCCCTAGAGAGTTAAAAGAGGCTAGCTTTGAGAATTTCATAGCTGAGACAGCCGAGGAAAAGCAACTACTGGAGTTTGCTAGAGGGCAAGTAGAGAAATACCTGGACGGCATGACAGGAAATACCCTATTTACAGGATCTACAGGGATAGGAAAGAGTCATTTGAGCGTAGCTATTGCTAAGGCTATAAACGAGGGGCACAAGGCCAAAGGAGAGCCTAAAAGCGTGCTATTTGTCAATTTAACAGAAATCCTTAGACGAGTTAGAGAGAGCTTTAGCTCTCCTACTAGCCTAGAGGGCTATTACTCAAGAATGCTGAAAGAGGTTGATTACCTAGTACTTGATGATTTAGGAATAAAGTCAGACAACGCTAGTAGTAAAGGTAAATCAGTTTGGGAAGAAGAGTTTATTTTTGATATTCTCAGCAATCGAGATAAAACCATTATTACTACAAATCTAAGTAGCTCAGAGATTGTTAGCTTGTATAGTGAACGAGTGGCCAGCCGTGTCAGAACTGGCCTAGAGGGTAACTTTTTCAAGTCATTCACTATCAAGGATAAGCGATACTCAATTAATCAGTTAAAAAATAAAGTAAAGCAGTTAAACTGAAGTAATTTTCTTACAAACCTAAACAAAACTAGACACTTTTCCTGGGGCGAGAAATCACCCTCTTAAAAAATTACTATGCTTTCCTCGACCAAACTAATCAAGCATGGTAATTTAATCAATGACGAAAAACAACTATTGGGTACACAAAAAGGGTAGTATTTTATAACACGAACCTTAAAAACCTAGTCAAATCAATAGACTAGGGATATTCAGATTATAATAAATTGAAATAAAGGAGAAATTCATGACTGAAAACAAGGATAATAAATTATTAGAAATGATGGAGAAAGGTTTTGTTTTATACTCAAAAAATGGTATAATAAAGTACATTGAAATTCCAGATCATGGCAGTATTAAGCTAAAAGCTCAAGATGGGCAGATAGTTTATAAAGAAGTGACTAACGGAGAACAATGTTAATAAATACTGACTGGAAAAACCAGAGGTATGATAATTGGGTTTAACACTCTTTTGTCATACCTCTTTTACTTTTTGTCATAAGGAGGATAACATGACACTTACAACAATTAAAAATGACATTCAAGCATTTGGGAAGAAAAAAATAGAATATATGCGTGGTTATATCGCCATGCAGGACGATTTTCAAGATAAATTACACAAACAGTTAATCGGAAAAGTTTATGCAGAAGAAACACTGCTGAAATATAAAAAAGATGCAGAAAATTATTTTTCCAATACTTTTCAAATGCTGTGTCAACAACTAGAAAAAGAGAAAAATATTGAATTAGAAAATCTTAAATCAAAAGAAGAGTCTATTACAGCAGATGATGTAGCTGATTTATCTTTATTTTCTAGTATCAAGCCAACAGCGGTAGAAATGAAAGAATATTTAGAAAAGTATAAGAATAAACCTTTAGCAATTAGAAAGTTAGAGAATATTATCGAAAATGATGCTGATCTTTCTTATATTGAAATTGATATAGATCAATTCAAACAACAAAATCTTCTTGAAAAATTAATCATTTTCTTTACTAGGAAAATTAATTACTTCCATGATGGTTTATATATCAACGGTGATAAGATTGATTTAATGCAACATGAGATGATTGTTGAAAGCAATATTGAGTCGCTGGATGAAGAATTGCGTAAATATCTAGCATAAGAAATAAAGGGGGAACCCTTTATTTTGATAACAAGGAGGTAATAGATGGCAGGAAATGAAAATGATGGCCTTACATCCAAACAAATAAAATTCATAGATGCCATGCTTACCGAGCCAACGATAGAAAAAGCGTGCCAAAAAGCAGGGGTGTCAAGGGCAACAGGTCATAAGTATCTAAAGGTTGCAGCAGTTAAAAAAACATTGAGACTAAAACAAGATGAGATGATGGATAAAACTACACAGATGCTATATCTAGCCTCATCCAATGCTGTTTCTGTACTCAATGATATTATGATGGATTCTAAGGTTAACCCGTTTATAAGAACTCAAGCAGCAAAAGCTATACTTGAACAATCATATAAAACTCATGAAATTTTTGGAGTAGTAAGACAAATTGAAGAATTGAGGTTAGAAATTGAGGAAGTATCTAAAGGAGATCAAAGAGTTACAAGAACTCAAGGAATTATTAAGTAGTAGAAATACGCCTGAAGTTATCATCGTCGAGGGTAACGATGATTTGGGAGAATTTTTCCAAGTTGATGGTGAGTTATTTAGTGATATTGAACTTTTAGAAAACCTTAAAAAGTGGCGTGAATGGGAAGTGCAGGTTATCGTTGATGATTGGTGTAACCGTAGTCTAAATGAAGATGAAACAGGAATCTTATATTTTCCAAAGCATGAGGATAAAATGGACTATATCCGATTTAACAAAGGTTTAGAACCTTTATATCACGCGCTAGATGAACCTTATACAACAATCTCAAAAAGTGAGTGGTTAAAGCTATTAGATTAATAATTTAGGAGGTAATCATGCCAAAGAAGAAAATTGAGCGTATTTCAGTAATCCACAGAGAAAAAATTTTATGGCTCAAGTGGTATTTCATGAGAGATAAAGAAAATCCTAAGTATAGTGTCCTTGAGAGTAAAATGTTTGATGCTGCTAAAAAGCAAGATCTGCTTGCTTATAAAAAATACACCACGATTAAACAGATAACAGATATTAGGGTACAGACTAGTGAAGACGATTTTTTAACGGCCATTAAAGAGGTTTATGTGTATAATCACATGAATGTTATCGGAGCTTGTCAACGTATATTATTTGTTAGTCAGTCGTCAGCCTATAACAAGCTAAATAAATGGTTTGAAACTTATTCAGATTTGTATTTTAGTATTATTCCATTACCGAATATGGGAGCGTATCATGACTTGGTAGATATCTAATTGATTGTATGATATAATAAACCAAAGTACAATGAGTAGTATATAGGGATTGCGCCTTGATTGAGGAGATTCCGGTTCGAATCCGGGCTATTGTGCTAGCATCTAGGAAACTAGGTGCTTTTTGTTTCTATCAATTAAGTGCCTACTCCATTGCTGAATTAAAAAAAATAACACTATGAAAAGTGCTATTTCTCTTGCCTGCTGAACTCGTCAATTTTATTACCTTTTTTGTTACCCCTCAAAAATACCCTACTTGTTTGTACCTTGTCACTTTTACTAGATTAGACAAAATAAGCTCTTTAAAATTGTGCATTTTTGGGGTACTTTATTATAGGTATATAACCTTAAAAAGTAGAATAGTTCAGTGAACTATTTTATCCCGATCCTTGAAATTCAAAAGTTCGGCCGTTGATTTAACAACGTTTCTAGCCCCTCGGAATTTATCCGAAGGGCTATTTTTGTGTTCAGGGGGCATAAAAGGGGCATAACTTTTTAAAAAATATTTTTCATCACTTTGTCTAGCACATTGATTGCTTCATCTTTCATGTTCTTTGTGACATGGGTGTAGATAGAAGTAGTGACTTCAGAATCAGAATGACCAACCCTGTCCATGATTGTTTTTAAAGGAATTTTATTTTCTGCTAAAATATTGGCCATCGCAGGCAGTATGTTTTTATAAGTGCTCAATTTGATTTATTTTTGTGGAATCCTCTTATTTTAAGATGAATACCAATTATAAGTGATTTGCATATCCAGGATACTACAAAGAAAGGCAAGCTAGTGGCCACATAAATTTTATTTCATATTCTTTAAAGCTGTTTATTCTGTTAGCAATTTTATTTGATATGATCAAATAAAATTAATAGTTTATTGAATCCCTTTCTAATTTATTACATAATTTATTTTATGTAATTTATAAACTGTCCAGAGCATTCTTTTGTTCATCATTGACGATATGAGTATAGAGGTCAGTGACTTGCGTACTGGCGTGTCCTAGCTGGTGGCTAACCAAAACTTGCGATTTAGTTGCATCATAGAGCCTAGTTGCTAGGGTATGGCGGAGTTTGTGGGGGGTTACACGGACTTTGAAGTCCTCAGAGTACTTAGCAACCATTTTTTCAACGCTGGAAGCATCGATACGATTTGGAACACCTCGATAGAATGTCAAAAAGAGGGCCGTATCCGTCTTTTCAGTCTTATAGCGTTGACTTCGAATAGCTAGATAATTCTCTAAATAAGGTTTTGCAAAGGCAGCGACATTGACCGAGTCACGTTTACCACCTTTTCTAGTAACATCGATAACCATCATTTTGAGATTGAGATCTCTTAGATCCAGATTAACAGCTTCAGATAAACGGACACCAGACGCCAAGAGAAGGGCAATAATGGCCAGATCACGTTCCTTATTTTTATTGAACGATGATAGAGCACGATTTGAGAGCTGTTGTGGGTACTCCTGGTCGATATAAGTCAGAAAACCTTCTGTTTCATCACCTAGAAAAAGTTTTTGCTTGATGTTTTCAGCTCTGGCAGCAAGTGTTTCTTTCTTTTTCTTGGTTGAAACTTTCTTCATTACATTTCGATAGAAATAAGGTTCGCCTTGGTCGTTTTCAACCTCCTCGGTCAAATACTTGTAAAGACTAGAAAGGGCTGATAGAGTTCGATTGATGGTCGTTTGGGAAACGCCTTGTTTAGTTGTATTAGCATTCATCAAAGGACGTTCACGTAGATAAAGAATAAATGATTCCATGTCTTTCTTAGACATATTTTCCAAGACTGATAAAGGGATATCAGATATTTTATCAGCGTTTGAAATACCAGACTCCAAAACCCAGCTGAAAAATCGATCGTATTCCTTGAGGTATTCGTACAAGGTTGTAAAACTATAGGGAACAGCAAGCTTAGATTGGTAGTATTCCAGAACATACCAGGGCATGATTTGTTTTAGTTTGTCGATTCGTTCTAGTAAAATCTCACGTTTCATGTATTTTCTCCATAAATAAATCTACTAGTAGTATAGCATAGGATTATATATTTTTCAAGAAAATTATAGTTTTTCGGAAAGATTTTATAGGAGTTTTTTAAGTGATAAAAAAGACTGTGTAATAACTGGAAATTTTTTTCATTAAGAAAATAGTCAATTTCATACTTTATAAATACTACTAGAAATAGGTCATTAGACTAAAAAGACCTGATTTTATGTTAATTAAAAACCAAGTCTTTTTTGTATATATGAATCCATTAAAAAATTTTTAACGTTTTCCCATTCAAATTAGAAAAAATTATTCTTATAATTCAATTTCTCTAAAAAATTTCAATTGCCAATTTTGTGTTGCTAGAGCCGTTGTATTTAAATTTGTGCACCAAGGTGGATAAAATCTCATAGACATTTTCCCATTGTTGTCTTTTGTTGATAGAATTTTTCTACTGATAGCCTCTTCATTTGAAATAATAAAAAGTCCGCTCTTATCATTATCGATAACAACAATAACGAGTTCATCTCCCAAATCTTCATTGGTATAAGGAATGTTCTTGTTATTTTGGTCTTTTTTCCAAAATGCTGTAAAATATCCTTCTTTTTTCGGTGTTCTTTTTGCCAAGCGGCATCTTTTATATTCTTTATCTTCATCTTCCTTTATATTGATGAGGATGCCTTCGTATTTTTCATTACACTTTTCTTTAATGAATTCAAAATCACCATAAAATTTATGTAGAACATCAAGTATTCTCATTATGATGTAGGTCCTCCTTGGAATTTTCTTAATTAAATTGTTTACATAATATAAATTATGTAAAATCCCTACAACAACAAATCTTTGACTTTTCCAATTTCACTTTTGGGAATAACCAGATGAATCATATCCCCCAGATACATTCTGGTTGAGCCGTTAACTGTTTGGCTCTTACCATTATGAACTTGTGTTGTGATGAGGATGTTATGTGGTAAGTTGAGCTCGTGTACTTGTTTTCCAGCGATTTTGTCAGATACAGGGATTTCAATGAGTGTGACTTCTCCTTCATCTGTCGCTTCTTCAGGCAGCATTTTTTCCAACATAGCCTCATAGACTGGTGCCCCCTTGAGCAAATCCATGATGATGTAAGCTACTAAGGTTACTAAGCCAAGTGGCATGAGGTTGCGAATGTCGCCTACCATCTCGGTTACCAGAATCATGGCAGTTAAGGGAGCCTTGGATATTGCTCCAAAATAGCCACTCATTCCTAGTATGACAAATATAGGGAATTGCTCCTGACTGACAAGTCCAAGATTGACACAAATAACACCAACTAGAGCTCCAAGTAAGGAGCCAAGCGCCAAAATTGGTAGGAAAATTCCTCCTGGAAGGCCACTTCCATAACTAATCATGCTCCAAACAAAGCGAATCAAAAAATAAACTAATAGAATTTGGAAACTAAAATCTTGCTCAGTTAGGGAAAGAACCAGCTGATTTCCACCACCAAGGATTTGGGGTAAGAAGATTCCCACTGGTATGATGAGAATAAAGGCAATAATTGGGTAATAAGCCCTATCCAAATGGATTTTTTGACCAAGCCAATCATAAACTCGACCAACATTGAGCACAGCTTTCTCATAGAGAAAACCAGATAGTCCAAGAAAAACTCCCATAACCAAGTAAATCCAATACTGATCAAGGGTCATGAGTGGGATATTGTCTGGCATATCCAGTACGGGTGTTAGGCCAAATATGAGTAAAGAAACAAAGTTTGCTACGAGACTAGCTGCGAGAGTAGATACCCAGAAAAAGCGTGAAAAATGGTGATAAACTTCTTCTACCACAAAGAGAAGTCCTGCAATCGGTGCATTAAAGGCTGCAGCTAGACCAGCGGCAGCTCCACTCGCAATCAGGGAACGCTCCTCTACTGGACTGGATTTGAGCCACTTGGCAATTCCTTTACCGCCGACCGCTCCAAGTTGAATACTGGGTCCCTCACGCCCCAGCATGAGTCCACTGGCAATAGCAAGAATACCTAGCACATATTTTTTCCAGAGAACGCTCCACCAGTTGAGACTCATCAATCCCTTTAATTCTGCTTCGACTTGAGGAATTCCTGAACCCTTGATATCTTTTTCTGATCGAGTTAATTTCGCACTGAGCCAACAAACTATTAAATAAAATAGACCAATGATAAAAAGATTGCGCACTAGGTGCGCTTGATCTTGATAAAGTCCTTGTATCAGGTGGAATCCTTTTTCAATTAAGAAACGAAAGGATCCAACGATAATTCCAACAACGAGACCAACAATGATTCCTCGTCCAACTTGGGATAATATAGTACTTGAGGCAAAGGCAAATTCTTTCTTGGAACTGAGTGTTTCTGACTGTTCCTCCATAATCATTCCTTCTAACTTAACTTTCTTTTTCTCCTGAAACCAGTGATTTTACTGGTTCAAAGCTGGTTCGGTGAATTGGGGTAACTCCTAGTTTTTCAAGTCCTACCAGGTGTTTAGCTGTTCCATATCCTGCATTAGCAGCAAAATCATAGCCAGGGAACTGCTGATCGTAGTCCTTCATCAATTCATCACGTGTCACCTTGGCTACTATGGAAGCTGCTGCGATCGAGAGAGAATTAGCATCGCCCTTGATGATGGAGGTTTGTGAAATTGATAATTCCAACTTCATGGCATCTATCAAAAGGTGCTCAGGTTGAGGACTGAGTTGGGAGATTGCTTCCTTCATAGCCAGTTTGGTCGCTTCATAGATATTGACTTGGTCGATGACCTGATTATCCATGATACCAATCCCGATTGACAAGGCTTGGTCTTGAACTGCTTTGAAAATCTCCAGATGCTTCTTTTTAGGAATTTTCTTGCTATCGTTGAGACCTTTAATCTTACAATTTTGAGGTAAAATAACGGCTGCCGCGACTACAGGGCCAGCAAGAGGACCACGGCCGACCTCATCAACACCAGCAATTAAGGTCAATCCTTGCTTATAAAGTTCTTTTTCATAAGAAAGCATGGATTCCAAACGCAAATTTTCATCTAATTCAGCTTGAATGGCTTTTTTACGCTTGCTGATTTCCTTTTGAACTCCAGAGCGACCATCCTTTTCAAGTTCTAAAAAAATAGGGCTTTCTAAATCCTTGACCGTAGCAAGGAGTTCTTTGATTTCTTTAATCGTCGCCATCGAGGTCTTCCAATGTATCTAAGGTATAGTTACCGAGTTTGCCATCACGAACTTCCTTCACGAAGAGACTGTAAAAACGGTCATAGTCGTCACGGAAACCGAGGGCGCGAGTCATATCCATAATAATAACAGGAGCTTCTTCTTCAATTTTCATTTGTTTGAAGCGTTCAGCCAGCTTTTCTGGATAATGTTCTTTGAAATAATTGATACCAAAAATGGTCACCTCATCCATAGGAAGCAACTGGTCTTTGATAGCTCCAGTCAAGGCTAGTTTAAGAGCGACAGTTTCGTCTTCGAACTTAGGCCAGAGAATCCCTGGTGTATCCAAGATTTCCAGGTCTTTATTGGTTTTGAGCCATTGTTGCCCCTTGGTCACACCTGGTTTGTTACCGACAACGGCAATCTTCTTACCAGCTAAGCGGTTCATGAGAGTTGATTTACCAGCGTTTGGAATACCGATAATCATGGTACGCAAGGTTTCAATCTTAATCCCACGTTCTTTCTGGCGAGCAATCTTATCAACCATGAGCTTTTTAGCTGCGTCTGTTACGACTTTTACAGTCACTTGTTCTTTAGAGTTGATAGCCAGAGTCTGAATTCCTTGTGATTCAAAATACTGACGCCATTCCTTGGTTATTGCTGGATCGGCCAAGTCTGCCTTGTTTAAAATCAAAAGTTTTGGTTTGTCACCAACAATCTTGGTCAACATAGGATTTTGACTAGATAGAGGTAAGCGAGCATCCACCAAAATTGTCACAAAATCAACAAATTTTAAATTTTCCTGCACCTGTCGACGCGCCTTAGACATGTGACCAGGAAACCATTGAATAGTAGCCATTGAGTTTTTTTTCCTTTCGTAGCAAGGGTTTAGAACCCCTATTTTATTTTACTATTGTCTAAACACCAAGCGAACACCAAAACTACCATGCAATGGAAAAACCTCTGATTTGATTCTCACTTGATTTCACAATCTTTATATCAAACTGTGGGTGGTATTTGACAATATCTTTTTTGATTTTTAATAGTAAATTTGAAACAATATTTTTAGGTGAGTAACGTGGACTAAGGTGTAACAAGTCTTTGAACTCATCAACACTTAATTCTACTTTATTGCTATTATCACTAGTTTCAATGAATTTTTCAATCATTCTGGAATATTTACAGGTATAACTTTTCAATTCTTCAAAATGGAAATTGTGATTTTCTACAAATTGATTTAAGGCTTTTACAGTATTTTCTTGTGAACGATTTATATTATGTGTATAGCCCATTGTTGTCTCAAAGTTAGCATGTCCTACTCTAGTCATAATATCTTTCACTGCTATGTGCATCTCATTGCTTTGAAGGTAACTAATATGCATATGCCTAAACGAATGGGGAGTAACATGTTTTACCCACTTAAAACCATAGTCACTTAAACAATTTGTCAATAATTTTCCTTCTATTCGTTTCAAAATTTGACGAAAAGTGCTTGATGTTATTGGAGAGCCGTATTCTGTTCTAAATACACTTTCAGAATGTGTAAAAGCAGGACAGGGATGTTTCTTCATATAAGCATCAAAATCTTTATTTCTCTGTATTGTCCTTTTAATAGCTTCGCTTGCAGCTTCAGGCAAAGCTACTTCTCTAATTGAATTGAGTGTTTTAGTTGTATCAAAATGAAATTGTTTAACTTTTAAACAATGATATTGAAGTGCTTTATCAATATGCAAGATTCCTTTTTCAAAATCAATATCTGATGGTAAAAATGCTGCTTCACTAATTCGAATACCTGTAAGCAACAATACTATAGCAAGATCATAATAGTTTGCATTTCTGCATTGGCGTAACACATCAAAAAATGCATGTAATTCATGGATTTCTAGAAATTTAGAATCATGTCTTTCTTTTGCTTTACGCCTTTTCTCTAGTGAAATATCTAGTTTTACCGCAGTCATTGGAGAAAACTTAATGACATTATATAACACACCATGATTAAAAATCTTATTACAAGTACTTTTTATATGAGTCATTGTTGAAGGCGATGCATCATACATTTCTAAATATTTATTGAGACTATTTTTCATCAGAAGTGGAGTAATCCTGTCTAACAAAAAATCATCTCCTATAATTTTCCCAAGACGCTTCATAACCAGTAGTTCTCTCTGAATTGTTTGTGGTTTAACAGAGACACACCAAGTCTGAAACCAATTTTCTTTTAACTCTCCAAATGTTGTAATCAGTTCAGGACTATACTGACTTTCAAATGAAGTAGTTAGTCTATCTATTTTATCAAGAACCTCTCTTTCAGCTTGTTTCCTCGCCCTACTAGTATTCTTAGTATAACTTACAGTTACTGATTTCCACTTTCCTGTTAGTGGATCTTTGTACTTTTCAACCACTTGATATAAGGGTTGCCCTTTTGAATTTGTTTTAGTTACATAATACATAATTTAATTCCTCTTAACTCTTAAAAAGAAATAAATCATTGTTGTATAGAATAAATAACTACCCTATATTATACCATGACTTCCTTATTTTGTCCGCTTTTGCTTCCATCTTAAGAAACTTTCAAATCCTTCTAGATTAATGAAAACAAGTTTATGGGTTGGGTTAATTACATACATGGAAAATGTTCTGTTTTCTCGCATTTCTTTAATCCATCTGTTCAATGTATATTGATTTAAACCATCCCATCTTTTTAGAATTCCCTTTTTATCGGCCCATTCGGCAATGGAATTTTCGACAGATATATATTTTATATTCATATCATCATCCTTCCTAAAAAATATTTTCTCCTCCATGGCATGACTGATGAAGTCATCATAAGAATTTCACTTGCTGCTCTTTTACGGTGGCAGCCTGAACGGTCAGAAGTATCATTGTATATCATTTGTATCATGGCATATAAAGTATCGCTCTATTTTATTGATGGTTTTAATATCGCTCTTATCATGGCGAGCCATTCAAAACTGCTCCACAAATGAGGAAAGTACCATTTTGGACTATTCAATTGTCAAAGAACAAATAAAAAAGGCTCTATAATATTTGTAGTGGGTAAATCCCCTATGGATATTATGGAGCCTATTTTGTTGTAGAAAAAAAGTCCCATAAGATCTATAATGAAAAGCAACCAAACCATCATTAGAAAGAATCCTATGGAACAATTACATTTTATCACAAAATTACTAGACATTAAAGACCCAAATATCCAAATTATGGATGTCATTAATAGGAATACCCACAAGGAAATCATCGCTAAACTGGACTACGACGCTCCATCTTGTCCTGAGTGTGGAAGTCAAATGAAGAAATATGACTTCCAAAAACCGTCTAAGGTTCCTTACCTTGAAACGACTGGTATGCCTACTAGAATTCTCCTTAGAAAACGTCGATTCAAGTGCTATCATTGCTCGAAAATGATGGTAGCTGAGACTTCTCTCGTCAAGAAGAATCACCAAATCCCTCGTATCATCAACCAAAAGATTGCCCAGAAGCTAATTGAGAAGACT
>NZ_VMMF01000006.1:75093-75220 GCF_013277075.1 Streptococcus sp. 959 | reverse complement strand
AGCCATCGCCGTCTGTATCCTTAGTTGATGGATCTTCTGGTTTAGATTCTGGTTTAGAGTTTGGATCTTTTGGATCTGTTCCCTTAGCGACTTCTTCTTTATCTGTGAAGCCATCGCCGTCTGTATC
>NZ_VMMF01000006.1:0-75014 GCF_013277075.1 Streptococcus sp. 959 | reverse complement strand
GCCGTCTGTATCCTTAGTTGTTGGATCTTCAGCTGAACTTGGGTCTTTAACCGTTACCTTAACTGGAACTTCTTCTTTAGATCCATCTGGGTATGTTACAACTACTGTCGCATCTTTTTCACCTGGTGTTGCTGTGTCTACTGGATCTTTGAAGGCTACTTTTGTACCCTTAGGAAGATCTTTTACATTTCCAATTGAATCTTCTGCTTTTGGTGTTGTTCCTTTGTTTACAGTTTGTGGTTTAGCTGTTGGTGTGTTCTTATCTGCATCTGTTGGTGCTGAACTTGGGTCTTTAACCGTTACTTTAACTGGAACTTCTTCTTTAGATCCATCTGGGTATGTTACAACTACTGTCGCATCTTTTTCACCTGGTGTTGCTGTGTCTACTGGATCTTTGAAGGCTACTTTTGTACCCTTAGGAAGATCTTTTACATTTCCAATTGAATCTTCTGCTTTTGGTGTTGTTCCTTTGTTTACAGTTTGTGGTTTACCTGTTGGCGTGTTCTTATCTGCATCTGTTGGTGCTGAACTTGGGTCTTTAACCGTTACTTTAACTGGAACTTCTTCTTTAGATCCATCTGGGTATGTTACAACTACTGTCGCATCTTTTTCACCTGGTGTTGCTGTGTCTACTGGATCTTTGAAGGCTACTTTTGTACCTTTAGGAAGATCTTTTACATTTCCAATTGAATCTTCTGCTTTTGGTGTTGTTCCTTTGTTTACAGTTTGTGGTTTACCTGTTGGTGTGTTCTTATCTGCATCTGTTGGTTTTTTAGTTACAAATTCTGATAATGGTTTTTTATCTTGAGAACCATCTTTATATGTTACAACAAGATTTCCATCAGCATCTTTTTCGATTGATTTAATCTTAGCATCTTTATCAGCTACAGCTTTACCTTTTTTGTCTGCTAAGTTAGCGTCATCGTTGTTTTGAGAGTACTCAAGTTGAAGCTTCTCTTTGATTTTAGCTAAGTCAGCATCTGTTACATTAGCTGGATCTGCTACAGTAACTTTTTCAGTTGGAGTTGCAATATCATATTTTTGAGTTTGTCCCTTAAGCATAACACGGAATGCACCTGGATCAGTTGCAGTTGAACTACCTACTGCTTTATTCTCAATAAATGCACCATCTTTATCCGTTGCAGTTGCATAACGCCATCCTAAAGCCATACCTTCTGGATTTTCTCCTTTAGTTGCTGCTTCTAGTTTGTCTTTTGCTAAACCATCTGTCGCTGCTGGAGTACCTGAATAAGTAATGACTGCTGGGGCTTTTGCTGTCGCTGGAGTCTCAGCATTGATAACATTTGCTTTAAATCCATATTGTGTATTGATAGTATTTGCTTCACCTGCAACAGGATCAAACGCTCTGTTACCACCTTGTCTTACAGTGGCACTTGCAATTTTTCCGCTATCATCTTTGAATTTAATATCGAATGAGTTTTCTTCTCCAGCATATACATAAACTTCTTTAGTATCTTTATTAGAGTAAGGAATCTCTACTGTTGGAGCTACTGCTGTTGTTTCTTTAGTTACAAATTCTGATAATGGTTTTTTATCTTGAGAACCATCTTTATATGTTACAACAAGATTTCCTTTGTCGTCTTTTGTGACTGATTGGATCTTAGCATCTTTATCAGCTACAGCTTGACCTTTTTTGTCTGCCAAGTTAGCATCATCGTTGTTTTGAGAGTACTCAAGTTGAAGCTTCTCTTTGATTTTAGCTAAGTCAGCATCTGTTACGTTAGCTGGATCTGCTACAGTAACTTTTTCAGTTGGTGTTGCAATATCATATTTTTGAGTTTGTCCCTTAAGCATAACACGGAATGCACCTGGATCAGTTGCAGTTGAACTACCTACTGCTTTATTCTCAATAAATGCACCATCTTTATCCGTTGCAGTTGCATAACGCCATCCTAAAGCCATACCTTCTGGATTTTCTCCTTTAGTTGCTGCTTCTAGTTTGTCTTTTGCTAAACCATCTGTCGCTGCTGGAGTACCTGAATAAGTAATAACTGCTGGGGCTTTTTCTGTCGCTGGTGTCTCAGCATTGATAACATTTGCTTTAAATCCATATTGTGTATTGATAGTATTTGCTTCACCTGCAACATCAGCAAACGCTTTGTTACCACCTTGTCTTACAGTAGCACTTGCAATTTTTCCGCTATCATCTTTGAATTTGATATCGAATGAGTTTTCTTCTCCAGCATATACATAAACTTCTTTAGTATCTTTATTAGAGTAAGGAATTTCTACTGTTGGAGCCACTGCTGTTGTTTCTTTTGTTACAAATTCTGACAATGGTTTTTTATCTTGAGAACCATCTTTATATGTTACAACAAGATTTCCTTTGTCATCTTTTGTTACTGATTGGATCTTAGCATCTTTATCAGATACAGCTTTACCTTTTTTATCTGCCAAGTTAGCGTCATCATTGTTTTTAGAGTACTCAAGTTGAAGTTTCTCTTTGATTTTAGCCAGGTCAGCATCTGTTACGTTAGCTGGATCTGCTACAGTAACTTTTTCAGTTGGTGTTGCAATATCATATTTTTGAGTTTGTCCCTTAAGCATAACACGGAATGCACCTGGATCAGTTGCAGTTGAGCTACCTACTGCTTTATTCTCAATAAATGCACCATCTTTATCCGTTGCAGTTGCATAACGCCATCCTAAAGCCATACCTTCTGGATTTTCTCCTTTAGTTGCTGCTTCTAGTTTGTCTTTTGCTAAACCATCTGTCGCTGCTGGAGTACCTGAATAAGTAATGACTGCTGGGGCTTTTTCTGTCGCTGGAGTCTCAGCATTAATAACATTTGCTTTAAATCCATACTGAGTATTGATAGTATTTGCTTCACCTGCAACATCAGCAAACGCTTTGTTACCACCTTGTCTTACAGTAGCACTTGCAATTTTTCCGCTATCATCTTTGAATTTAATATCGAATGAGTTTTCTTCTCCAGCATAAACATAAACTTCCTTAGTATCTTTATTAGAATAAGGAATCTCTACTGTTGGAGCTACTACTGGAGCTGCTGGTGTTGCTGGCGCTGTTGGAGTTGTTGATGCTGAACTTGGGGCTTTAACCGTTACTTTAACTGGAACTTCTTCATTAGATCCATCTGGGTATGTTACAACTACTGTAGCATCTTTTTCACCTGGTGTCGCTGTGTCTACTGGAGCTTTGAAGGCTACTTTTGTACCCTTAGGAAGATCTTTTATATTTCCAATTGAATCTTCTGCTTTTGGTGTTGTTCCTTTGTTTACAGTTTGTGGTTTAGCTGTTGGTGTGTTCTTATCTGCATCTGTTGGTGCTGGATTTACTAGATATGCTGCTGCAATCTTATCTTTTGATCCATCAGGATAAGTGATAGTAAGGTTCCCTTTTTCATCCACACTGTATTGTGAATCTGCTGGAAGACTTGGGTTAGCAGCTTTAACAGAGGCGATAACCTTGTTCTTGTCATCTTCACTAAGATTATTAGAATTTGCAACATCTAATTTTGTACCTGCAACTGGTTCATATTTCTTAGCAGTCTCAAGAACATTTACTATAAGTTCTCTGTATATCGTTGTTGGTTTATCTCGATTCTTCGCATGGAAAATAACACTTGTACTTCCTGCTGGCTGGTCCATTGCAACAGTACCACTATATTTAGCATCACGTTGTCTAATCGTAGCTCCGTTTGAAGCTCCTAGATATCCTCCCGTTGGCTCTACTCCTCTTATAGCTAGTGGATTTTTTTCAACTGAAAATTTCTCTAAAGCTGTAGCTTGAGCTACAACATCAACATCAATTTTATCACCAGGATATACTGTAATCTCTGACCTACTTACCAATAGTCTAGTATCATCATTACCAGTCACACCACCATCCTTAACAGTCACCGGTGATGCTGTAATCGTAATCGGTGTACTCTTAGCTGACTCTTTACCACCTGTTGGTGTTGAAGTCGCTGTAATTTTTCCTGCTGGAAGACTGTTTGTAGGGTGAACAGTTGCTACACCTTGGGCATTAGCTACAGCTTCACCGATCACAACACCATCTGTGTTGTAAAGCTTAACAGTTGAACCTGCTGGTGCTTTAACTGTCACATCAGCTGGTGTACTTGCTTTACCTGCTAAATCATTGACAATTTCTGGAGCGCTAGTCGCTGCACCTGCTGCTGGTTTGTTAGTCGCTGCACCTGGTGCTGGTTTGTTAGTCGCTGCACCTGCCGCTGGTTTGTTAGTTGCTGCATCTGGCGCTGGTGTGCTTGGTTTGGGTGCTTCTGGTTTTGGAGTAACTGGCTTAGCTGGTGCTACTGCTTCTTTTTCAACAATTACTTTTACAGGAACTTCTTTTGTAGATTTATCTGGGTAAGTTACAACTGCTGTTGCTCGTTTTTCACCTGGAGTTCGTGTATCTACTGCATCCTTGTACTTAACTGTTGTTCCTTTTGGAAGAGTGTCTAAGTTTCCAATTGATTTTGTCGCATCTGGTTTTTGACCAACTTTTACAGTTTGATCTTTCGCTGTTGGTGTGGAAACATCAGACTGCCACATTTTTATAGGGTTAGTTGCAATGTTGGCGAAACCTGCATTGGCACCAGCAGTGGCACTACGCATCATACCAAATACAACCTTCATATCTTTCAACTGTTCGTTAGATGTTGTTGCAGGAACTTCAGTTCTAAAACTCCATGCATAGCCATCATAACCTGAACCACCTGTAGTCGAACGATCCACAATCAAACGTTTGTCATTCAAGGCAACATTATCCAATAACTCTTTAGTTCTCGGAGAAGAATTAGATGCCGCACTCTTGAAATATCTGTCCTCCTGACCGGCAAGTTTTTCTATAGAACGACCATAGATACCACTTTCCCAACCAGAAGCCAGAGAAAAGGTATCTTTTTTGTCTAATGGTAATCCAGCAGCTGTAGCTGGTGCTGGATTTTCAAACGTTACAGAACTACTCAATGCTGAACCATCAGGTTTTGTACGTTCAAGTTTTTTAGTTTTAGGATTTAATTTACCTTGGATTGGAGAGTTATATTTTGCACGTGTAATGCTAGTTGGCATATTAACTTCTGCAGGAATTTGGATGAAATTTCGATATACATCTCCTCCATCTGTATTATACGTATTAGATAGATTTTCTGCATGATCATTATAAAAGACAAGCCAATCTAATGAAGTAATCTTCCCACTAGCGTCTTTATTATATTTAACTTTATAATTTGTAACTCTAGAAACTGCATTAACAGCGTCATCTGTAGACGTGGCTTTATTAACATCATTAAGGATATAGGTATCACTATGACCATTTGCGGCTGCATTTGTACCTTCTGAATAGGCAACTTCCGCTCTAAAAGCATTATTCTTATCTAATGCTTTACCGTTACGTGAGTCGTTAGATCCTGTGTTTTCGATTGAGTTAGATTCTGATTTTTTCTCAGTGTTTTCTGCTTTTTTACCTACAGTTGGTTGTCCGTTAGTAGCGTCTACTGCTGGAGTTTCTTTTTTCTCTACAGGTTTGTTTTTTAATTTAGTATTCGCTGTAGTTACTAATTTGCTGTAAGCTTTTGTGATTTCATCTTGAGTTGTTGCGTTTGCTAATGTAGCTTTTGCAGCTTCTAAGTCAGCTTTTAATACCGCAACACTCTCTTCTGTTTTGCTTTCGTATGTTCCGTTAGCTAATTTTGCTTCGATTTCTGCAATGTAGTTTTCAAGTTTAGTTTTGTCTAAAGCTTTAACTTCTTTTGCAGTTTCTCCATCAAGTTTTGCTGCTACAGCTGGTGTTGTAGCAACTTCTGACTTGATTTCTGCTACAGCAGCAGGTGCCTCATAAGTCTTGCCATCTCCGTTCGGTGTAGGGGTAACATCCCCAGTAGTCGAGTTGTTTGCTACAGTAGTTTCTGCTGTGTTTGCATGAACCACTTGAGTAGCTAAGCTAGCTCCGACCGCAAAAACAAGAGAACAACCGAATAGGAAGTGCTTTCCTTTTTTGATCATTCTCCAGTTCTTTTGCTCTGCATTTTTACGATTAAAATACATTACATTGTCTCCTTTTGATTTCTAAAAATAGCATGTAGTACACATACACATACACATACATTCAACATTATAATTTATATAAGCAGATTTGTCAATTATATTAATTATTATTTATTATTTTCCAGTATTTTCAGAATATTTCAGAATTTGAAGCATTTATTATATTATAATATTTCAACAAAAATAAAATCCCCATTTTCTTCAAAACTATGATAAATTCCATTTTTTCGAATACTTATAAAGAGTATATTAACCACACCTGAAGCTAGCTCATCCCTTTTGAGCGTCAAAAACTAGAAAACTATGAAAGTAAAGCTTATCAGATACCAATACTCTTCGAAAATCTCTTCACATCACGTTAGCTTCCATCGGCAACCTCAAAACTAGTGTTTTGAGCAACCTGCAGCTAGCTTCCTAGTTTGCTCCTTCATTTTCATTGAGTATAAACTATGGTCAAGAAAAATTCATTCTCTCTGACCATCTCTTTGAAGCATTACAAGCCGTCTAAAGACTTGCATTTGTGGCTATTCAAAAAGCTCTATACTATCTGGAGTTCAGGAATTCCTGCTACAGATAGTATAGAGCTCAAACAACAGTTACACGAGAGTGACTGCTTTTCTATTCTTGCATAGCGTAACCAACACCACGCACGGTTTTAATGTAGCTTTTCTGACCTTTTACATCCAGCTTGCTACGTAGATAACGGATATAGACATCCACGATATTGGTTTCGGTCGCACTTTCATACTTCCAGACACTTTCCAACAACTGCTCACGAGTCAGAACTTTCTTGCTTCCCATTAGAGTAGCCAAAAGGTCATACTCACGACGAGTCAGAGCAATCATCTCCTCGCCACGATAAACGGTATGATGTTCTACATCCATACGCAGATTGCGGTAAGACGTTGGAACCTTCATCTGACTACAGTGTTGGTCGATGAAGTCCCGACCTCGGAAAATCGCTGAAATACGAGCCACCAAATTCTCAATAATAACTGGCTTATAGATGTAAGAAACGGCAAAGCGTTGGATTGCCTCAATCTGATCTTGCAAGTCTTCGCGATGGTCCAAAACCATGATCACTGAGGCTGGCTTAGTCCGACTCAGCTTGTCTGCAAAATCCTGGGCTGTCATATCCCCCAGTTGAGCATTCAATAAAATCAAGTCATAGTCTGTCTGAAGAGCCATGGAGAGGGCTTTTTGCCCCTCCTCAACCTGATCAACTCGGTATTGCTCTTTTTGGAGTTCCAAACTTAAAAAGTGAGCTAGATTTCGTTCTTTCTCAAGTAATAAAATCCGTTTCCCCATGGCAGACCTACTTATTTTTCGTCATACCAAGAGTAGTGGAATGTTCCTTCTTTGTCTTTACGTTGGTAAGTGTGGGCACCAAAGTAGTCACGTTGCGCTTGGATTAAGTTAGCTGGAAGGTCAGCTGAACGGTAGCTATCAAAGTAAGTAATAGCTGCTGAGAATGTTGGCACTGGTACACCAGCTTGAACAGCGAGAGCTACGATATCACGCACTGCTTGTTGGTACTTAGCAGTAACATCCAAGAAGTACTCATCCAAAAGAAGGTTGGCAAGGTCTGCATCACGGTTGTAAGCATCTGTGATCTTTTGCAAGAAACGAGAACGGATGATACAGCCATCACGCCAGATAGATGCGATATCCGCAAATGGCAAGTTCCAGTTGTTTTCTTTAGAAGCTACACGCAATTGAGCAAAACCTTGTGCATATGAAATGATTTTTGAGAAGTAAAGAGCTTGACGGATTTTTTCAATCAACTCAGCCTTGTCTCCTTCAAATTTGAAGGCAGCTGGTTTTGGAAGAACCTTGCTAGCATGCACACGTTCTTCTTTGTAAGTTGAAATGTAACGTGCAAATACTGACTCAGTGATGAGTGACAATGGTACACCAAGGTCAAGTGATGATTGGCTAGTCCATTTACCAGTTCCCTTGTTACCTGCAGCATCAAGGATGTAGTCTACGATTGGCCCATCTTGACCTTCATCGTCTTTACGGCTCAAGATATCAGCTGTGATTTCGATCAAGTAGCTGTCCAATTCACCCTTGTTCCACTCAGTAAAGATTTCAGCCATATCCTCTGCAGAAAGGCCTAGCAAGTGTTGCATCAAGTCATAGCTTTCTGCGATCAATTGCATGTCACCATACTCAATACCGTTGTGAACCATTTTCACATAGTGACCAGCTCCATCAGGACCGATGTAAGTCACACATGGTTTGCCATCTTCTGGTGCTTTAGCTGAGATTTCTTCAAGAACATCCGCAACCAATTCGTAGGCTTCTTTTTGTCCACCAGGCATGATAGAAGGACCTTCAAGGGCACCTTTTTCACCACCAGAAACCCCAGTGCCGATAAAGTTGATACCTGAGTTTGCCAATTCTTCATTACGACGGATGGTATCTTTGTAGAAAGTATTTCCTCCGTCAATCAAGATATCACCCTTGTCAAGGTGTGGAAGAAGGGCTTGGATAGTAGCATCTGTACCAGGTCCAGCTTGAACCATCAACATGATACGACGAGGTTTTTCGATTGAGTTTACAAAACTTTCAACGTCATAGCTTGGTACAAAGTTCTTTTCAGGATGGCAAGCAATTACATCTTCAGTTTTTTCTTTACTACGGTTGTAAATAGCAACTGTGTAACCACGAGATTCAATATTTAGGGCAAGGTTACGGCCCATTACGGCCATACCTACGACACCAAAGTTAGCTTTTGTCATATGACACTCCTCTTGTTTAATTTGTTTTATTTTATCATTTTTACTTTTGAAAAGAAAGAATTTTGTAACGACTGCTTAATAGTCCAAGGCATCCGCATGTCCAGAACCATTCCCAACAAAGTATCCAGTCTTACAGTTAAGGGTAAATAGATAGGTTCCGTCTGGCTTATAGAGATTGTAATAACCATTGCCATTAACGATATTGACACGTTCGAGGATGTATTGGTTACCAGTGATATAACCACGTGAACGTGAAGTCGCTAAAATTTGTTCCAAAACACCATCCGCGAAATCCCAGGCAGAGTTATTGCTATCATCAACAGCCGATTGATTGAATGGCACACGGCTTGAAGCTCTTTGTAGGTTAACTCCAGAACTTGATAGACCGCCATGACTATCATCACGCGCAGAAACTGAATTGTTTGATGAGGCGCTTGAAGATGGACTGGTGTTACTTGTACTACTCTCTCTAGAAGAATTTGAACTTGCTTGACTAGAGCTTGAACTGCTAGTTTGACTTGAACTTGAGCTAGAAGCACTTGTTTGCTGGCTCTTCCCAAGGCTAATCGCCTTATCTAGCACTTTGTCAATCTCAGTATTCCCTGTTTTAATATCTGTAAATTTAGCATCAGATTTAGCTTTGGCATTGGTATCCAAGACACCATCCACAATAGCTGGTTTCTCAAATTGAGCATTGACATCTTGAATGGCCTTGATTTGCGTTTCTAAGCTGTCATATTTCGATTTAGCAAGCGTATATTCGCGACTACCTTCTAGCTTATCAAGTAAAGTCTTCAGTTGAGTCAGTTTATCAAACTGGCTATTCTTCAAAGCTGTTTTATTGCTATCTGTGTAGAAGGCATCATATAAATTATTAAATTCTTCCGCTTCTGCCTGCGAGTTTGTGGTTGATTGAGAAGTCTGAATTTCCTTGGTCGAACGAGCCACTTGACTATAAACATAATAACCAGTCCCAATAATAATAATTCCTAGGGCAGCTAACAAGCCATAAAGAATCTGTTTCTTAACACTTTGCCCATCTTCACTATCCAACATTGGATACTCTGTTTCGACTGCCTCCTCAGTGTCAAATTCCTCATCAAAAGGAGTTTCTGTCACTTGTGTAGATTCTAAGTCATCAAACTGGATGAAATCATTCTCTACTATCGTAGGCTCAACAGCTGTCTCTTCCCGAATCTCTTGGATAAGATCATCCAAACTCTGCGTTTCGACTAATTCCTCCTTTTTGTATTGGCGAGTCGCAAACTTATCCGCCTCAATTTCATCTTTGTGTTGCTTGACATACTTATCTAAAATGGAGTCCTCAGGCAAGACCCCTGCTTCTACTTCTTCATTTTTACGAATAGCTTGACCAACTGTTAACTCTTTTGCTTCATCAAAATCAAATCGCGGTTCTTGTCCTTCATTTTTATGACGATCCCGTCTTTTCTTAGTCATGAGTTCACCTTCCTACTTTACTTCTTGGCGTTTGACACGCTGCCCAAAATATTGATACAGATCCACTTTCAGGGTTCCGTTATACAGTTTACGCTTCTTGTCCGCTTGGCTACCATACTTGCTTTCAAAGGCTTCATCACTAGTTAGGATAAACTTGCTCCAAGTTTTCAGCGGTGCAAATACTTGACCCATTTCAGCATAAAGCTTGGTCACCCCTGCATCATCTGATAAACGTTCCCCATAAGGCGGATTGGAGATAATCACACCATTGATTTTATCCGAACGTAAATCCTGCACGCGCATCTGCTTAAAGGTAATATCTCCTGCAACACCAGCTGCCTGAGCATTAGCCTTAGCAATCTCCACCATGCGAGCATCAATATCACAACCCATGATATCCAACTCAAGTTCACGATCCACTTTTTGGGCCGCTTCTGTGCGCACTTCTTGAATCAAGCGATCGCTAACCCAGTTCCATTCCTCAAAGGCAAAAGAACGACGAAGTCCTGGTGCCATCTTTCGAGCAATCATGACAGCCTCGATACAGAAAGTCCCCGAACCACAGGTCGGATCAATTAAAGGCTTGTCTGGATACCAGTTAGATAGTTGTAAAATGGCTGCTGCCATATTTTCCTTGATAGGAGCGCCACCCTTTTCGGTACGATAACCACGTTTAAAGAGGCTAGATCCTGTCGTATCAATCATGACAGTTGCCACATCCTTTAGAATAGAAACCTCAATCTTAAACTCTGGGCCATTCTCCATCAGTGGAACACCTTCTGGACGGGCATAGTGTTTCTGCAATTTCTTAACAACAGCTTTCTTAGAAATAGCCTGAACACTCGGTTCATTATGTAGTTTAGATTTAACACATTTGGCTTTTGAAATCGGGAATCGAGCTCCAAGTGGTAAATAATTTTCCCAATCTAAGGCGAATACTCCTTGGAACAGCTCTTCAAAAGTCTTGGCAGGAAAGGTTCCTACGATAATTTTGATACGATCTGCTGCCCGAAGCCAAAGGTTAGTTTCGATAATAGCTCTCACGTCTCCTTGAAAACGAACACGTCCATTTTCAACTTGGCAGTCATAACCCAACTCTCGCACTTCTCTTCCCACTACAGCTTCCAGACCAGCTGCCACAGTTGCAATTAAATTAAATTCTTTTTTCATGTTACAGTCTTGCAAGACCTTTCTATTGTACACTTTAAAAAATGAGGTTGAGAAAATTTTCTCAGCCTCAACCTATATGCAATTTTCTATAAGCCATGTTTTGTTCCAGAAGTGACTAGGACCACTTCCTTCGATAATCATCTGTCTACCACTAGCAGCTCTAGCTGATAGCAGTCAGAGTACTACGTTCGTTTCCGTGCACTCCATGCCCCGACCAAAATTTGGGTTGCTAGCTTGAGGGGTTTACCGCGTTCCACTCTCTCCGTTTCCAGAAAGACTCCGTCACTGTGGCACTTTCAAGCCTACTCTGACCTATCCAAAGACTTAGCCATTTCAACTGCCGTAACGATTTCTCGTTCCTAGGCTTATGTTTTCGCCTAGCACAAACACTACAGGCATCACAGCCTGTGCTAGCATGGACTTTCCTCATGAAAAGCAACTCTCCTCACGCGATTATCCAAAAATTGCACTTTTTAAATAAGCTCTTAAAATCCTGAGTTATCTAAAATTTGTTTACCAAACACTTCTTTTTCAAGACGATTCAAACGTTTTAAAATATCAAAGTTCGTCATAGAACTTGTTGTTGCCGCTTCAAGAGGTTCTGTTTGAACTGGTGAAGGTTTTGGTTTACGAGCTAATTCTTCCTTCAAATCCGCAATTTCCTGACGAAGTGACTTGACCAAGGTAGCATAGGTTTCATAGTCCTTGATGACATCGTCCAAAAACTCATCAACTTCTACCTTACTATACCCACGGACTTCACGTCCAAACTCTTGTTCAAAAATATCTTTCGCCGAAAAAATAATACCTGCCATGTCTCTCTCCATTCTCAGTTGCTAGTATTATTATATAAAAAAAGACAAACAAAAATCAAGGTCAAAGCTTCAATTTTCGGAAAAATTTTCTGCAAGTTCATTTAGCTGATCAAATGTTAGTCTCTTTATAAAATAGTCTTCCTGCTCTTTCATCATTTGGTAAATATAAGCTAGTCTCGTTTCATTTTCCTCATCATAAAAAAGATAAGAACTATTCGTATTTTCCAATAAAAACTGCTGGTAATCTCTTAACTGACCTTTGTGTTCATAACGAGGATAGGCATATTTGACAAAGTCTACCTGCTTAAAGCGACTCAGTTTCATCTGATTACCTTCATTCCAATTTTCCCCATGAGTTTCAAAAGCAAAAATGGTGGCCAAGTGGAAACCGTATTCGGTCTTCATTTCCTGAGCAACCTCTAAAACCCAATATTCAAAGCCCAAAGTTCCGGTAAATACAAGCCAAGTCACCCCATCTTCTGCCATAGCTTCTAAATCCCTACGTATCGCTTTTTTAATCAATTTAAGACGAGGATCCTTGTCCGAAAACAAACCCAAATCAAAAGCAGAATAGCCTAAAACCAAAGCTGTAGTCATTTTTAACCCTTTCTGTGTAAAATTATGGTATAATAGAGTGATGTTATTGTACCAATAAGGAGAATTATGGTCAACTATCCTCATAAAATTTCATCACAAAAAAGACAAACATCGCTTTCTCAACCCCAAAATTTCGCAAATCGAGGAATGTCTTTTGAAAAGATGATTAATGCTACCAACGACTACTATTTGTCTCAGGGCTTGGCTGTTATACACAAGAAACCAACCCCTATTCAAATCGTACGAGTGGACTATCCACAACGAAGTCGTGCCAAGATTGTTGAAGCCTATTTTCGACAAGCTTCAACGACAGACTATTCTGGCGTTTATAAGGGATATTACATCGACTTTGAAGCCAAGGAAACAAAACAAAAATGTGCGATTCCGATGAAAAATTTCCATCCACATCAGATTCAGCATATGGAACAAGTCCTTGCTCAACAAGGAATCTGCTTTGTCCTTCTTCACTTTTCTTCTCAGCAAGAAACCTACTTATTACCGGCATATGATTTGATTCGCTTCTATCATCAAGATAAGGGGCAAAAATCAATGCCACTTGGATACATACGAGAATACGGTTACCAGATAAAACTAGGGGCATTTCCACAAATTCCCTATCTCGATGTCATCAAAGAACATTTACTAGGTGGTAAACAAGATGAATAAATACATTCTTATGCGAATATTAAAGTATACTGGAATCTTTTTCCTAACTCTCTTTATCGCATTATTTCTATTGGGTGGGGGTGTTTTTCTCTATTTTGTAAGTAAAGCTCCAGCACTATCAGATAGTAAATTAGTTGCAACAACTTCGAGCAAGATTTACGACAATAATAACGAACTCATTGCCGATCTGGGCTCTGAACGCCGAGTAAACGCTCAGGCCAACGAAATTCCTACTGACTTAGTCAAAGCCATCGTGTCTATCGAGGACCATCGCTTCTTTGACCACAGAGGGGTAGATACGATTCGGATCATGGGGGCCTTCTTACGTAACTTACAAAGTAACTCTTTACAGGGAGGATCAACCCTAACACAGCAGTTGATTAAGTTGACCTATTTCTCAACATCAACTTCGGATCAAAATATCTCCCGAAAAGCACAAGAGGCATGGTTAGCTGTCCAATTGGAACAAAAAGCTACCAAACAAGAAATCCTTACCTACTACATCAATAAGGTCTATATGTCAAATGGTAACTATGGTATGCAGACAGCAGCCCAAAATTACTACGGAAAAGACTTAAAAGACCTCTCTCTACCTCAATTAGCTTTGCTAGCAGGTATGCCACAGGCACCCAACCAATACGATCCTTACTCTCATCCAGATGCAGCGTTGGACCGTCGTAATTTGGTTCTTTCAGAAATGAGAGGACAAGATTACATTAGTGCTGAACAATATGAAAAAGCTATCAACACACCTATCACTGATGGTTTACAAAGTCTTAAGTCAACTGCTACTTATCCAGCGTATATGGATAACTATCTAAAAGAGGTTATTGAACAAGTAGAGCACGAAACGGGATATAATCTTCTTACTACTGGAATGGAAGTCTACACCAATGTAGACAAGGACATTCAACAAAGACTTTGGGATATCTACAATACAGATGAATATGTCTCTTATCCAGATGATGACCTTCAAGTAGCCTCAACTATCGTAGATACTTCCAATGGTAAAGTCATCGCCCAACTTGGAGCTCGTCACCAAGCAAGCAATGTTTCATTCGGTACTAACCAAGCTGTGGAAACCAACCGTGACTGGGGATCAACCATGAAGCCAATCACTGATTATGCCCCAGCCTTAGAATACGGTGTATATGATTCAACTGCAACTACTGTCCACGATATTCCTTATAACTACCCTGGAACAAGTACCCCTGTCTACAACTGGGATCGAGCATATTTTGGTAACATTACTCTGCAATATGCCCTTCAACAATCTCGTAACGTACCTGCTGTTGAAACACTAAACAAGGTTGGTTTAGATAAAGCTAAAAACTTCCTAAATGGTTTAGGAATCGACTATCCTGTAATGCACTATTCAAATGCTATTTCAAGTAATACAACTGAATCTGGTAAACAGTACGGTGCAAGCAGTGAGAAAATGGCTGCGGCTTACGCTGCATTCGCTAATGGCGGTATCTACCATAAACCAATGTACATCAATAAAATCGTCTTTAGTGATGGTAGCGAAAAAGAATTCTCTGACGCTGGCACAAGAGCTATGAAAGAGTCTACTGCCTATATGATGACAGAAATGATGAAAACAGTCTTAACATCTGGAACAGGTTACAATGCCTACCTTCCTGGAATCCCTCAAGCAGGGAAAACAGGGACTTCCAACTATACAGATGAAGAAATCGAAAATCATATCAAGATGAATCAACTTGTAGCACCTGATGAAATGTTTGTAGGTTATACTCGTAAGTATTCAATGGCCGTTTGGACAGGTTATACCAACCGTCTCACTCCTATTGTAGGTGATGGCCTCACAGTTGCTGCTAGAGTCTATCGTAGCATGATGAGCTACCTTGCGCAAAATAACCATCCTGGAGATTGGACAATGCCTGAGGGACTATATAGAAACGGGCAGTTCGTATTCCTAAACGGAGCAAGAAATACATGGAGTACTCCTGATACACAACAAACACAATCAGAGGTAGAGAATCCCTCTACAACAACTGAAAGTTCAACTACCCAAGTAACACCTACTCCTGGTCAACAATCAAATAATCCTGCTCCAACAAATCCAAATCAGGGACAACCTGGCCAACAAATCCAACAGCAACAGCAACCACAGCCCCCCCAAGTTCAGCAACAACCACAACAGTAAACGAAAATCCTGAGAACTAGAAATTCTCAGGATTTTTATATAGCAGATTGAAATAAAATGTGAACAAATTGATTAGGAAATTCAAACTCTACTCTTCGAAAATCTCTTCAAACCACGTCAGCTTCACCTTGCTATATATATGTGAGTGACTTCGTCAATCTTATCTACAACCTCAAAACAGTTTTTTGAGCAGTCTGCGACTGGATTTCTAGTTTGCTCTTTGATTTTCATTGAGTATAATTTCTAACAATGTTCTAGAAACAATGGTGTAGTATTGTAGACTCAATAGGCTGTATTATTCCAGATTCAACTCCCTCTACTAGAAAGACATATAAAGGAGTCGGCTACAAACCAACTCCTTTACCTTTATTTTACATGTTTTGCAAGGTCTTCTTGCGCTTTTTTATTGGATTCTTCTTTTTCTTTCATCCATTTATCTTGGGCTTTTTGGTATTCATCTACAGTGACTGCCTTATCTTGAAGTTCCAAGTATTTGTATAGGAGTGGATCACTTGTCCCCTTGTTACCAGAGAAGGCAAACGGCATCGTAAATGGTACCATCTTAGACAAAATTGGGCGACCAGTAAGTGTTGTTGTTGGGATAATCAAGGCACTATCTGTCAACCAAGCTTGGGCTGTAGCATATTTATCATATCGTTTTACTACATCTGTTGTCTCATTTCCAGCTTCAGTTACTAATTTCTCATAGTCGTTTAGACCTACAGTTTTAGCTGCAGCATTATCTGTACCAGAATCGAAGCCAAGGTAGGTTTTAGTGTTTTCACCAACTGATGGTTTGATAATATCGAGATAAGTTGATGGATCCGCAAAGTCTGGAGACCAACCAACATTATCTGAAATATCCCAATCTTCCCCAGCTGCTGTTTCAGCAAAGTAGGTAATATTCAAGACTTCATCTTTTTGTAGTTGTTGAATATCAATTACGACATTATCTGTACCCAAGGTTTCTTCAACCGATTGTTTGAAAGATTGAACACGTTGAACTTTTGTAGTTGCTGTCTGGTCAACTGGCATATCCAAATGAATTGGGAAGGTCACGCCTTCTGCCTGTAAAGCTGACTTAGCCTTGGCAAATTCGGCCTTGGCTTTTTCTGGATTGTAGAGACCATCTTGTGCATCAGCCAGATTAACATCCTTCCATTCTTCCCCATAGGTTACTAATTTTTCTTTGACCATATCGCCAAAGTTTTTCCCATCTGCTTGAACAAATGTTGGTGGCACAAAGAGATTACGCAAGATTTTGCTTGCACCACTGGCACCGTTCACTTGTGAAGCATATGCTGTACGATCAAAACCAAAGGCAATAGCCTGACGGAAATCCTTGTTTAAGAGAGCCTTTTTAGTAGATGTCTTTTGTTCGTCGCTAGTCTTAGAAGTATATTTATAGGACTGACGATCAATATTTGTTCCTACTAGATACGTAGTCGAGTCTTGTTGAGTATAGACAATATTGTCTTTCATACTCTTCTCAAGCTCTGCGAAACTTGCACTTGTTGGATAGAGACGAGCTGCTGTAAAGCTTCCATCCTTAAAGTTTTCTGCTGGTTTGCTGGTATCTTGACCATCCCAGAATGACAATTTAATCTTGTCAACATGAACATTGTCCTTATCCCAGTAGTTAGGATTTTTCGCAAATTCAACGGAAGATTTAGCCACAAGAGATTTTAACAAATAAGGACCATTATACAAGATACTGCTTGGATCCGTAGCTTTGGCAAAATCATCCCCTTTTGAGTTCAAAAACTCTTCATTGACTGGCGCAAGTACACCCATAGTTGTTTTAGAATTCCAAAAAGTTTCAGGTTTGTTCAAGGTGTATTGGACTGTTTGATCGTCAAGGGCTTTAATCCCGACTTGAGCAAAGTCTGTGGTCTCACCTTTTGCATAGGCATCTAGACCTTTGATTGAATCTTGTACCAAGTAAAGGGCTTGTGATTTCTTATCTGTTGCATATTTAAGACCTGTCACAAAGTCCTGTGCCTTAACAGGAGCATACTCTTCACCTTCTGCAGTATACCACTTGGCATCCTGACGAATCTTATAAGTATAAGTCAAGCCATCCTTAGAAACTGACCAGTCTTCTGCCATAGAGGGAATAAGATTCCCATAGCGGTCATTTTCAAGTAATCCATCAATGACATTACTAGTAATGTTTGAAGTAGCTGCCTTACTGGTTGTTAAATAGTTAAGATTATCTGGATCTGTCTCGTAGGTAAATGCAAAGGTCTGCTCACCTTTAGTAGCTGAACCACCAGAACAAGCCGCTAAGACACCAGCTGCTAATAAAGTGACTCCCGCAAGAGCCAATACTTTTCTTGTTTTCATAGTCTTCTCCTTTGTTTTTCTATCCATTATAGACCCTTTTTAAAGTCCTGTCAATATAATTTTCTGAATTTTAGAAAATTATTTTTTAAACAAAAACTTTGCAAAAATATGAATATTATCAAAAATCCCTCAACTACATCACATAGTCAAGGAATTTTTAATACTTTTATAAATGAGAACTGGTGATCAATTTTACTTATTTAATCTAACTCATTTCTTACACACTGTAAAGCTGCTCCAATTACTTGGTGCATATCGTAATAACGATAGTGTCCTAAACGACCACCAAAGATAACATTCCCTTGCTCATCGGCCAATTTTTTATACGATTTATACAAATGATTATTACGATCATTATTAACTGGATAATAAGGCTCATCACCTTTTTCCCATGTTTTGGAATGTTCTTTAGTAATGATAGTCTTTGCTTGACTCCCAAACTCAAAATGTTTGTGTTCAATAATGCGAGTATATGGGGTATCAGCATCCGTATAGTTCACAACTGCATTTCCTTGGTAATTTTCCATATCCAGGGTCTCATTTTCAAAACGAAGACTACGATACTCTAGTTCACCCAACTTATAATCGAAGAATTCATCAATCATACCGGTAAAGACAATCTTAGGGAAGTCCTTCATATATTGCTCTTTATTCGCAAAGAAATCAACATTTGTTTCTACATCAATGTTTTCATGATCCAACATTTTTTCAACTATCTGAGTATAACCACCAATTGGAATTCCTTGATAGGTATCGTTAAAATAGTTGTTATCATAGGTCAGGCGTACTGGCAAACGGCGAATGATAAAGGCTGGAAGTTCCGTAGTTGGCTTGCCCCACTGTTTCTCTGTATAGTCCTTGATTAATTTTTCGTAGATGTCTGTACCTACAAGAGATATCGCCTGTTCTTCCAAATTTTCAGGAGTTTTACCATTTAAAACCGCACGTTGCTCATCAATCTTAGCTTGTGCTTCTGCTGGCGTTACAACTCCCCAAAGTTTATTGAAAGTATTCATATTGAAAGGAAGGTTATAAATCTCTCCCTTATAATTTGCAACTGGGGAGTTTGTGTAACGGTTAAACTCTGCAAACTGATTTACATAATCCCAGATTTCCTTATCCGAAGTATGGAATATATGAGCACCATATTGATGAACTTGAATTCCTTCCTCTTCACGAGTATAGATATTACCCGCGATATGATTTCGTTTTTCAATGACTTTTACTTTTTTTCCTTTTAAGGCTGATTCATGGGCAAAAACTGCACCAAAAAGACCAGCACCAACAACAAGATAATCGTACATATACTCCTCGCCATTAAAATTCTTTTACTGATTATTTTTTAGGCCATTAGATAATATTTTATTTCAAAAATATCCTTATTTTCTATTTAGTTGTATTATTCCTTCATTAAAGAATTTTATATAATCAAAAAGATCAATATCTCTTTTTCCTACTAGTTTATTTCTATATCCTAGTAGATTTTTCACTTGTATTTTACCATTAATTGTTTCATTAGTTTTTGGAATATGTATGGCAGATTTTATTTCTGGCATCTCCTTACTTACGAACACAACTTTATTTTTATAGGATAAATTATCAAATTCCAATATATCTTCATATGTACATCCATCCCGCTCTATCATGAAAATAAATAGATTGTCGAAGTTTACCCTTCTCTTTCTTTCATTCCATTTATCTTTCAATTCTGAAAAATTTCTATAATGTGATCCATGTATCTCTATATCATTACATAAAGCGATAGGATAACTACCTGCCCATTGTTTCTCCACTAGTGGTTGTTCAAAATAGAAAGGTAAATTCTTACAAAACTTAACAAATGAGCTGGGTTCTATAAACAAGTTTACTGTTGGAGACATAAACTTAAGGCCTAATTTATGACTTATTACACCTCCAAGACAGTTAGAGCTTATGATCGTAAAGTCAGAATTTTTTAAATCTAATCTTTTCTTCTTAATCATATTAAATTCTAATGCTTTTAAAAAATATTTTATCATACTATTCTTAACTCCATATAAATCTTATAAAACAAATAATATAATTTAATATTAACAAACAGTCAAAACTAATTTCATGTTATTCTTACCTCTACAGTAAATTAATATTTTTCTCATTCATATAATTTCTAAGTACTAATAAACCTTCATCATTATAATGCAATCCCTCACTTGTATATTCATATTTCAAATGATAATCTTCAGAAAATTCTTTGTTTATATCGATTAACCTTATTTTGTTCTCTCTTGTAAAGTCTTCTAACCATTCATTTAACTCTCTAACTATTTCGTTATCTACACTATGCATACCCGATTATTGTTAGAGTTAGTTCTATATTTCTTTTATCTGTTTCTAATAATAATTTTTTGTCATTCTCTTTTATTAGACTAGAAAAATCATTCTATTGCTTATCTTACTTCTTGTTTGTAAAATTCTTTCAAGGCATCTTGCCAAGTTGGAATGACAAATCCAGTAGCTTTAGCTTTAGAAAGGCTCATTGTTGAGTTTAACGGACGTTTAGCTTTTGCTGGAAATTGACTTGAATCTACTGGCTTGATTTCCACATCTGTATCTTTCAAAATTTCAACTGCAAAATCATACCAAGTTGTGTCTTCTGTAGCATCATTTGACAAATGATAATAACCAAATTCCTTGCGGTTTTCAGCCAGGTAGGTCATGAACTCAGCCAAGGTACGAGTCCAAGTCGGACGACCGTGCTGGTCATTTACAACTGTTAAAGTCTTATGATTTTTCGCAAGATTTTGCATGGTAAAAACGAAATTTTTGCCATAATTTCCAAATACCCAGGCAGTACGGATAATATAGAAATTAGACACATGCTTCTCAACTAACTCTTCTCCCATACGCTTAGTGCGTCCATATTCTGTCTGTGGATCTGGTCGGTCATCAACTTCCCACTCTTGTCCAACTGGTTTTCTACCATCAAAGACATAGTCGGTAGAAATATAAACTAGAGTTGCACCATGCTTTTCAGATGCTTTTGCGACATTCTCTGTCCCCGTCACATTGATGGCGAAGTCCAATTCTTTCCCTTCATCCTCTGCTGCATCAACAGCGGTGTAGGCTGCACAATGGTAGACTAAAGTCGGTTTCACCTCTTCAAAAACTTTCTCAACCATCTCTGCATTGGTAATGTCCATCTCATCCACATCTACTGCTACGTATTCTTCATTACGCTCATCCAATAAATAACGAAGTTCAGTTCCTAACTGACCTTTTGATCCTGTAATTAAAATCATCTCTATACCTCTCTAATTTGTAACTCTTCTCAATATAGCAATAAAAAGTAGCTATTTCCAGCTTTTTATAATTTAATAATCTACTGATTCTTAGCATAATTGGCTTCAACAGCTTCTTTCCCTACTTTCCACCATTCTTGCTTATCTGTATACCACTTGATTATTTCCTTTAGCCCAGCTTCAAAGTTGGTAAATTCAGGTTTCCACACCAACTCATCACGGAGCTTGCTTGCGTCAATCGCATAGCGGAGTTCATGGTCTCCACGGTCAGTAACCTGATCATAGGCAGGTTCTACTATTCCCTTTATAATAAGTTATAAAATTTACTAAATTTATTATAATTCTTCTTTTAATAAATTTAACGTCAAAATTCTCAAATTATCTGAATTATTAGGATACTGTCTAATTGTTGTAAAGCCTTTATCTAATAAAAGAATAGGCCTAATAGAATAATCTTTATATTTACTTTTCACAAAATCTACTTTTTTCTGAAGTTGTTCTCTATACTTTCCATGGAGGTGAGTTATTCTATTTCTATATGACAAAAAATCTGATGGAAGCTGTAATACTTTACACTCAATAACATAGATAATTCGTTTAGCTTCACTTATTGCTAAACAATCAATTTCTCCTGTATTTTGATTTCGAAAATCATCATTCGCAATTTCTTTAGTCACTAATCCTGTTTCTGTATATATTTGCCAAGCTCCGCTGTTAGTAACACTACCAGATTGATACCCAGAATTACACAATAATTTAATAACTTCTATTTCAAATGGTTTTGAATATATAATCTGAAATAACTCCTCATCTTTTTCAGGTATTGTTCCTGTTGTATTCATTTTAAAAATAAATGATTCAATATAATTATTAAGAGAATCAAACATATTATAACATGATATAAAACAATATTTCTCATTAAATAATGGGATTAAAGGTCTTGAGACAATTTTATTTGGATTTCCTAAATAGTCAATATCTATAAAATCTCTAGTTAACATTAAATTATTTTTAAAGTTTGAATCATAAGTGTACTGAGAAGTAATTCTCTCAAATTCACTCATACTTAAGTAAAATATCCCACCATTATTTTGTTGCTGGACAAAGGAATTAGTAAACAAATTCAATCTTATTTTGAACCCCTTCCAAAAATTTGTATATCTAGTATCATCAACTCCTTTGAAATGTTCAAAAAAAGTTCCTTTAAAATAATCAATATTATTTGGTTCTGCTCCATCGAATATTTTATTTATAGAATCGATGTATTTTCCAGGATCATCAAAAAATAAATTATTATTTATTCCTGTAGACCTTTGTCCATCACCATATGTAACTTCTGGAAAGATATAGTTATTCTGTAAAAATTTTCTAGAAGTTTCGTCCAATTCTACCTCCATTTCAGATAAATAAAGAACTATTTGCAAATCATTTTTCTCACCTGAAAATAACCACTGATAGTGAACAAGTTTTGAATACTTAATCATCTTTTTTAATAAAACAAAAAAAGATCTCTCTAGTACACAAGTATTGCTTAAAAGAGTTTTGTCTCCCTCCGACCATATAATAGCAATCAGATTTTTTAATGCGATACCCTTATCTTTCAAATGTTTCCAATTATCATCAAAATAAATTTTATCTAGAGCTTTGAGAAGTATAGGTATAATGAAATTTATATTGACTCCTTTAGAAAGAAAAATAATATCTTTTTTGAGTTTGTCCATCTCTTCTAAAATATCATCTTTGCTTTTTAAAATGACATACTCAGATGAGGCATCGTTTTTTAGCTCTAACTCCTGTAGAAGATAACTCACATTACTGTACAAATTATCCATACCAATCTTTATCGCTTTTTCTATTGATTTCATCTTTGCTTTTGCCGAATTTCGAATACGTTTTTTCTTCAACTTCATATACTTTTTCCCTTTCAATCGATTAACAACTCTTCCCAATATAGCAATAAAAAGCAGTTATTTCCTGCTTTTTATAATGTAATAATCTCCTGAGTCTTAGCATAATTGGCTTCAACAGCTTCTTTCTCTGCTTGCCACCATTCTTGGTTATCCATGTACCATTTGATAGTTTCTTTGAGTCCTGCTTCAAAGTTGGTAAATTCAGGTTTCCACCCCAACTCATCACGGAGCTTGCTTGCATCAATCGCATAGCGAAGATCATGCCCTGCACGGTCAGTTACATGATCATAAGCGTCAACAGGTTGTCCCATTTCCTTAAGGATGAGTTCCAAAACTTCCTTGTTGTTCTTCTCGCCATCAGCCCCAATCAAGTAGGTTTCACCAATTTTCCCTTTTGTCAAGATTGTCCAAACACCTGAAGAATGATCATTAGTATGAATCCAGTCACGAACGTTCTTACCTTCACCGTAAAGTTTTGGCTTGATTCCACTTAGAATGTTGGTAATCTGACGTGGGATGAATTTTTCAATGTGTTGATAAGGACCGTAGTTATTTGAACAGTTGGAAATCGTTGCCTTGACACCAAATGATCGTACCCAGGCTTTGACAATCAAGTCTGAAGCAGCCTTGGTTGATGAGTACGGAGAACTTGGGTTGTATTTTGTTTCAGCAGTAAATTTCTCACCTGGTCCTTCACCATGACCTGGCAAATCCTCGCGTAGAGGGAGATCACCATAAACCTCGTCTGTAGATACATGGTGGAAACGAAGATCGTATTTACGTGCTGCTTCTAACAGAGTATAGGTTCCGATGAAATTTGTATGGATAAATGGTGATGGATCATTGAGTGAATTATCATTGTGGCTTTCCGCCGCATAATGAACGATAGCATCTGCTTGAGCAACCAACTTGTCTACCAACTCTGCATCCGCAATGTCACCAACAACTAACTCAACACGATCACCCAAAATTTCCTCAATATTAGAACGGTTCCCAGCATAAGTCAACTTGTCTAATACTGTTACGTGAACATCTGGAAAGTTCTCGTAAACATAGTGGACAAAGTTAGAACCGATAAAACCAGCTCCACCTGTCACGATAATATTTTTGTATTCAGTCATATTCTTTCCTTTTTACAAATCTTCTTTTTTCAAAGGTTTTACATCCTTAAGTAGTGGATGATTTTTATCTGCTTCTGAAACCTCTGCTTCTGCAAGATTTTCCCATTCAATGCCAAGGCTTGGATCAGCATAGTTCACAAAGGCATACTTGGGTTTGAGTTCAAGAGCCCAGTAGTCATTGACCAGATAACTATAAGAAACTGTATCTGATAGGACTTGAAAACCATTGGCCACGCCTCTAGGAACAAAAATTCCCTTGCTAGCATCAATAACTGTCTGATAGGTATTTCCGAAGGTTTCTCCTTCACGTAGATCAACCCAAGAACCCAGAACTTTCCCTCCATCTGCTACAGAGATGTACTTATCCCATGGTTCTGCATGCAAGCCACGGAGAACATTTTTGCGTGAGAAGGATACATTGTTTTGCAATTTTCCTTCTGCAAAGAAAGACTCTGGAAATCCAAGTGGCAGCATTTTTTCCTTTTGGAAATTTTCTTTAAACCAGCCACGGTTGTCTCCATGCACAGGGATATCAAACTCCAGCATACCTGGGATTGCATCAACCTTGTGTGCTGCAAGTGTCTTGCCGAAAAATTTATCTGTCATCTATGCTTCTCCTATCAAACGGAGCAGATACTGCCCGTATTCATTTTTCTTAAGTGGTTGGGCTAAGGCCAACACATCTTCGCGACTGATATAGCCCATGCGGTAAGCAATTTCTTCCAAGTTTGCTACCTGAACATTTTGCATACGTTGAACTGTTTCGATATACTGTGAAGCCTCTAGTAAACTTTCATGAGTTCCAGTATCTAGCCAAGCAAAGCCACGTCCCATAACCTCAACGGATAAATCTCCACGATCTAGGTAAGCCTTATTTACATCTGTAATTTCCAGTTCACCACGAGGACTTGGTTTAATACTCTTAGCAATTTCAACTACATCATTATCATAAAAATAGAGTCCTGTAACTGCATAGTTTGAACGAGGGTTTTCTGGCTTTTCTTCTATAGAAATAGCGTTCATATCCTTGTCAAACTCAACTACACCAAAGCGCTCTGGATCCTTCACATGGTAGCCAAAAACAGTTGCTCCCGACTCCTTACTTGCTGCCTTTTGTAGCATCTTAGAAAGACCAGGCCCATGGTAGATATTGTCACCTAAGATTAGCGCAACGCTATCATCACCAATAAACTCTTCCCCAATGATAAATGCTTGTGCCAAACCATCTGGACTTGGTTGCTCTGCATAAGAAAGTTTGATCCCAAACTCAGATCCGTCTTGAAGAAGCTCTTTGAATCGATGTAAATCCTGTGGAGTTGAGATAATCAAAATATCCCTAATCCCAGCCAACATCAATGTTGAAAGTGGGTAGTAAATCATTGGTTTATCATAAACCGGCATAAGTTGTTTTGATGCAGCTCGGGTCAAAGGATATAAACGTGTCCCCGAGCCACCTGCTAGAATAATACCTTTCATAAAAGGGGTACCTTTCTTTGTTGTTTTAGAGTCAATTACTATTAATTGTGTACTGCTCTAAAAGAAAAACAATCATCACATTTTTTCATATTATTATCTAAAAAATACAGAAAAACTCTTCTTTATCTATAAAAATTCACTTATTTCATATTACATTTAGCATGAAATGAAATAAGCGAATTCTACTTTGTTTACATACAATTAAAAATCAATTCCTAAGGATGTTTCAAATAACTGTGTAAGAGGCATAATTTCACCATTTCTTAGTTTTTCAATGCTAAATTACATAGTAATCAGAGATCCATTAAAAATCTCTAATTTCCTCATCGTAAAAAAATGACAATAAGATACTTATTGATTTCAATTCATTAACAGAATACGAACTAGACAAGTGGGTTCGTCTCCTTAACAAACACTTCCAAGCGTTTACTTTCCTCATTCAGTCATCGTAATCTACAACTTACATCATCAGATAAGTCATACTCACCATTTATAATAGGTAGAATATGTTGTTTTTCTTCTTCAGTCTTCTCTTCAATAAGCAAATTTTTAAAAATTACTGCCATTGTTCTCACCTCACTTCGATGGTTAAAGTGTCGTTACTTTATTCTATCAAACATAAGGCGCAAAAACAAGCCATAATCCGATAGGATAGCGATCCCCTCTACTATAAGAAATTCAATACAAAAGCTATAATTTTTATATCAGCGTTGTTTAATAATATTTCATTCTGACAGATCTTCTTTTATCTTTGTCGTTGATATTTCTTTTGTTCTAGGCAAATAAACTACTTCAACACCTTCTTCTTCAAGATAATCAAATTTACCTTTCCAATCATCACCCATTACAAAAGTATCAATATGGTACTCTTTAACATCTAACTTTTTCTGTTCCCAACTAGTTTCAGGAATCACTAAATCGACATATCGAATAGCTTCTACTAAATTTTTTCTATGTTCATAATTAAAGTAACATACTTTATTCTTTTCTTTTAAATTAAACTCATCACTTGAAACAACTACAATCAAATAATCACCTAGTTGTTTAGCTCGTTTTAAAAGATTTATATGACCATAATGCAATAAATCAAATGTTCCGTATGTTATAACTCTTTTCATTCCAGGAACTCCTTTTTTATCATTCAAAAAATTCTAATTATTTTAATCGACGACCCTATTGTTTTTTATTTTTTCTTCAATCCAATCAGCACACATTACAGAGGATTTGCCTCTATCAAAACGAACATCTTCTAATTCATAAAGACGAACTTTTTCATCATATTTACTTCTTTCAAAATCTCTAATAATTTCTATCAACTCATTGTTATGATACGCTCTTGGAAATGGTAATTTATAAAAATTATTATCCAGGGGTCTATCGTTCACATACCTTTGATAATCTGGTAAATACAGAAACACTGGACGATTTAATAACATAAAATCAATCGAAGATGACGAATAATCCGTAATCATTACATCTGCACTCATCATCAAATCCTGAGGATTTGAGTAGGTTGACACATTTATACAGTTTGTATCCTGTAAATTTATAAAACTAAAATCAACAGTTGGGTGAAAACGAACTAATATTTTTACATTTTTTCTAAATTTGTTTTGAAAAGCATGTATTAGTTTCGAGTAATCTAAATTATAAGCATCCAACGATCCATCATCTCTGAACGTCGGCATATACAAAACCACCAGTTCGTCTAAATCAATATCAAACAATCTTCTAAATTTTATGTTTGTAGTTTTGATTTTTTCACTTTTAAAAAAATCATCATTTCGAGGTAATCCAAATTCAAGAAACTCCACATCCTCTGTCAGCCAAAAATTATTTTGCATACCCAAAGTTTGCAAGTACCGACTTGATACGATACCGTCTGTAATCTTTCCATCATACTTCGCCATTCTGAGATAAGTTTTTTTTAGGCTCTCTGCAACACTTTTTTCAATTAACTTTACCCCATCTGAGCCATGCCAAGTTTGAAGATAAATCTGTCCTTTACGCTTCCAAGGTCGATCAGAACAACGAATATTATCTACCCAAACTCTAGCTGTTAACCATTCGTAGAAAGAACGATAACTTCCATATTTTTCTACACGAACACCTTTTGGGACAGAAATTTCTCTATCTTTTGATATCCATACAAGATCTAGATTATTTTCTCGAGAGACAAGTTCTTCAAGTATATACTTGGGATTATCTCCCAAACCTCTACCACCAAAATTATCAAACACTATTTTATTAGACTGAATAGGCAATAAATTCAATGGTAATGTAAAGACTTTTTTTAATAAATTTTTTATATAAAATTTCATATTATATTTTGTTTTTCTTTTATGCAACAACGACTGATTATATCGACTATATAGTTGAAAATAATACTCATAATAACACATGCTAAAAATATCAAGAAAGTTCCAATTTTATAAGCAATTCCATCTCTAACGTATGTTTTAAATAATAAAATCACAAATTGATGACTAATATAAATAAACGTCGCATTTTTTTTAGCAATATTGACAGCAAAATCTAGCGTCCAGAGTTGAGGATATTTAATCGAAAAGACCATAAGCATACAAGATATTATCACCGAACTTACATAAAGTTCAAAATTTGCTCCTAAAAAGGTATATTCAATCAGAGTTAGAAATCCTGAAATCATGAAAAATAAAGGTACAGCAAATCGAGCTAATACTTTGTAAAACACTCCAATTTGGCCCAAAAAACCAAAATGTATAGCAATCACACTAAATGTTGCCCAAACTTTTAGAATATATAACGTTTCATTCTCTCTCTTTTTAATCCTCGCATCTGTCTTCATAAATACACCTATATTCTGATTTTTTAATAAAATTAGTAGTTACTACTTACACATTAAAAATTTTTAAAATCTAAATTTTCCAATTCTGTATCCGAATTAGTTAAAGAAAAGAGCAGTAGGTTTAGAATCCATAAAAAATTATGATAAATCGAAATATTGTCCGTAAACCATATCAGCATCTGAAACATTGTCAAGACAAAATATATGAATGATTCTTTATGACCAATTTTTACAAATATGCGTTTAGCATTTCTATAAAGGAGAGTATAAAAATAAATAGATAATCCTACAAATCCTATCTCAATGTAAGATTTCAAAATATCATTATGAATCCCCATTGATCCTGTAAGACCATTGATATTTAAAGTCATCCAATTATTATCCATCCATTTTGATGCAAAACCTACCCCTCTCCCCATAAATATAGGTGTAAAGCTATAGGTTGATTCAATTCCCTTCCATAAATCTGTTCTAGCCATCGAATTGATATTATGTTCTTGGATAAATGTATATATAAAACCAGATTTAATACTATAAACATAAAGGAATATTCCTGTTATAAATACTAAGGAAAAGGCATTTAATAAACTTAAAATTTTTCGTTCTTTCCCTAGTTTGCTCACTTTTTTATAATACCAATAAATTACTAAAAATACTGGTATGATAATTAACACACTCAAAAATACGATTCGTTTAAGACTTAAAAAGAGAATAATAAGAGCTATTAAGATCTTACGAAATACTGCAGAAAAACTATTTTCTTTTATAAAATATTGATACAGATAGTACAGAATAAAGAGAGCTGTAATTGGTGCTACCTCATGCATTTCTAGCACCGAACCATTGAAACTAACATCTGTTAACATCAAAATAAATTGACTAAGTCCTCCTTGACTATAGGCAACAATGATACTAGTTAAGTAACTAAGTGATATTGCTGTAAAAGTGTAATCTACTACTTTTTGTCCAAAAAATTGAAAAACAACCATAGCTTGAAAGATAGCTAATAAGCCAAAAATAGTCATACTTGACAATCTACTAAAATACCCACTAAATTGAACTGGATTCATTAGATGTAATAAAACTGAGTAAAAGAAGAGAACAATTGTTGGCATAGCTAATATCTTAGCAAGATATAATAATTTTTTATTAACAAAAATAACCTTTCCGAGACTTACTAATAATAAAATGAATAATACAATAATCAAAATACCAATATAATATTTTGTCATGTATGTTACAGGATACAGATGTTGTCTATCTGTAGCTAATTCTAAATACACTAACAATATATACAATATCGCGATTGGGTTAAATTTAAATTTCACTATTACTTCCTTTTAAATAAATGAGTACGTTCTAAAAAATTTGTTCGTAAACCAATAATTACCCTGTTTTTTGAAGAAAAGATGTACAAAATCAATAAACTAATATAAATAAAAGCTCCGACTATAATTTCAATAATAAGTGTAAGTAGCGATGTAGGTAAAATACTTGAAATAAGAATTAAGACCATATACATTACTGAACCAATAAGAAATAATATCCCAGCATTTATCAGATATTCTCTGATATGTAAATAATTTCTAGCGATCCACGTTTGATAGCAACATAGAACTAACTCTGCAACAATTGTTCCTATAACAGCTCCCATTGCTCCTATCTTCGGAATCAAAATAATATTAATCAAAATATTAACAACGGCTCCATAAAGCAAAGATACCGTATATTCCTTGTCAAAACTTCGTGGAATTAAAAACTGAGTTCGGATGACATTTCCAAAAGCCGAAAATACTAAAGCCGGTGTCATTCCTGCAATAATTTGGCTACTTGTCCTAAATTCTTCACCCCAATAAACAGGAGCAAAGGTTGCAGAAACTCCTGCTAAACCGAAAGCACAGCCCATTGTAATCACTAAAACGATCCACATCGTTTTATCAACATATTCTAAACTTTTTTGTTCATCACCTATACTCAGTAAATGTACTGTTCGAGGCAACATTACAGCTCCAAAGGCTTGAATCAGAGCTTTTGGAATACTAATGATCTTATCTGAATTCTCATAAAAAGCAGTTTCCTTCAAACTACTATACATTCCAAGCATTATTTTATCTAGAAACGAAAAAATACTAACCGCTAAGACGGGGAAAAATAAAATAATAATAGGTTTCATGTGTTTCTTTATTTTTCCAAGACTAGGGCGCACAAAGTTTACTTGTTTTAACAAAAATGGCCATGTAATCAACTGACCAAGCAGGGTACTCCCTGCCATTATAAAGGTATATAAATAGATATCATTAGGGCTTTTTACAAATGTAAAGATAGATATTAAAGTCAATAATTTAACAAATGAATTCCTAGCAACTGTAATACGAAACTCTTCAAGACCATAAAAAAACCAACTAACATCTGTTGCATACGATAAAACATGTAATACTTGGATATAGGCTACAATCTGAAAACTATTCACAAATACTGTTGCATAAATCAAATATGAGACGGTCATAACTAGTGAACACGTTAACTGAACCGCGTAAATATTCGAAAATTCCTGATTCAAATGTTCTCTACTTGTTCGTACCTGTGCTATTGTCCGATTCCCATAATTAGAAATCCCCAACATGGACAGAATCATAAAGTAAAAAGCAATAGAATAGGTAAAAGAATAAACTCCAATTTGCTCTGCACCTAACACACGCGCTAAGTAAGGTGAGGTAATAAACGGTACTATTACAGCTAAGATCTGATATAAGACATTGTAAACAATGTTTTTCTTTAAACTAGGCAAGATTCTCCCCTCTACTGATTCAGTAAGTAACTGTACAAGCTCTCAGATTTATCATTGTAATTTTTTTTATAATTTAATTTATGAAAATCAGAAATTTGACATAATTGCTGGTAACGTTCCTTTGAAAAATCATTATTTAATTCATCAACCATTATATGTGGTGCTGCGTTCGTATAGGTGGGTACAGACTGCCAAACATCCGAATAATGTTCAGCTACAATCGTGAACAGCAAATGAAAAACAAAATAATGTATTGCAATATTCTCTCTACACCAATATTCTACTAGCAACTTCTTCACAGATAGTATTAAAGGGTGATTTGCTGTTGAAGCAATCATCCAGCTTGATGATGAAATATTTTCTTCGATTGAAGATAGACTCTTATACATAAAAAATGGATTTTTTTCAATTAATTCCTTAATTGTACTACCAGTGCAATAAACTGTGGCATCTAACCAAATACCTCCATATTTAGATAAAATCTCAACACGCAAAACATCTGAAAAATTTGCGTTATTTATGATACCTTTATTCCACTTATACAAAATTTCTTCAGGAATTGTTACATACTGTTGAATAGTCTGAGCCGTTAATACTGTAATTTTATAATCTGGAAATTCTCTTTTAACAGACTTATAACATGATTTCACCAAATCTGGAGCATTCTCCATACCTTGAAACCAGCAAATCCAGATTTGCTTGGGAACTTTTTCTGATAAGTATGATTTATCAAAAGGGTTTGAAATTAAAGAACCGTATTTCTTTTTTAGTATTCTGTAGGCCCTATCTTCAAGTTGCACTTCTCGAATAGCCTTACTCCGAATCCACCACAAGGGCCAACGGTTACGTAAGGCGTGAATAACAACAGGAAAAAACGTTCCATTTTTTAAAGATAGTTTTAATTTTTCTATATTCATCGCCATAAAATCTATACACTCCGATTCCGATATTTTAATAAGGTTAAAGCTAAAAGCAACATCGACATATTATACTTAGCTAATACACAGATCAAACGTTTAGGAAAAGGTAAACGATGGATTGGATAGTGATACAAAACTGCTTTTGAGATAGGATCCTTACAAATCTGTCTAATTCTTTGCAAGCATTTATGAATTCTAGAACTTTTATATAAGGATTCCTGAAAAATACATAAACGAATATTAGCAATTAAAATTCTCTCGATTCTTTCTTCCAAAATTTCTTGATTAGGTAATCCCTTAACTCTTTTTAATTGCTCGTTATACAAGATTTTATCCAACTCAAATCGATCTTCTTTATATTTCATACTTAAAGAACCAAAGTTTTCACGATAGTAGTATAAAATATCTGGGATAACAAGGGCGGATGTTGCTAATTTTAAACAATCAATTTGAAAAATAGCATCTTCTGAAATGAATTCTCTTTCCGAATGAAATAATAGCCCTTTATCCTTAAACAAAGAACGTTTATATACCCCTTTCCACACTGAAACACCTATCTTTCCATCTCCAATAAATTCTGGTGGTGAAGATATTACATCTGGTAAAAGTTCTGTGAAAATTGAATCATTTTTATAAAAAATGGAATCTAGGCTCTGATCAAGTGGTCCTATAATATTTCCTTTATTATCCACTCGATAAAAATTTTCACTATAAATCACGTCTGCATTAAAACGTTGTAAGTATGTATCATAAATTTCAAGCATCTCATATGAGACATAATCATCCGAATCAACAAAGACAATATAATCTCCTGTACAATTTTCAATACCTGTGTTACGTGCAAAACCAAGACCTTCATTGGTTTTATGTATTACTTTTATCCGATGATCTTTTTTCCCCCATTCTTCACAAAGACTTCCAGATGTGTCAGTAGAACCATCGTTTACCAAGATAAGTTCAAAATCTTTAAAAGACTGATTTACAAGAGTATTTAAACATTGAGATAAATAATTCTCTACATTATAAACTGGAACAACTACACTAAATGTAGGCATAAATTCTCTTCCTTTCAGAAATAGTTAAACACTATCTATAGGCCAGTATTCTAGCTGGTACTCCACCTATGATAACATTATCTGGAAACTGCTTAGTGACAACAGCATTCGCTCCAACAACACAACCTGAACCAATGCTGGACCCATCCAAAAAAACAGCTCCAGCACCAATCCAACAATTATGTCCTACTGATATTCCCTTTCGAGATACACCTTGTTCAACAATAAGTTTATTTAAATCACTATAATTATGATTTTCAGCATGAAAACGAACATTCTGACCTGCGATAACATTATCACCAATTGTGATACCTCCAGCAGAACCAAATAAACTATATTCTGAAAAAGATGAGTTCTTACCAACTTTCAAGCCAATCCCCATATTTTTTATAGATCCTGTTCCAATAATTTGAGAATAATCTCCAATCTTCACATTATCTGCAAAATGGATTCCTTCTTTCGACAGTGCATCTATAGACACCTTTTTACCAATTCGAACATTTTTCCCAACAAATAATTTACGCTTTGCTAAGATAGAAACTCCTTGTCCAATGAATAAACGCTTCCCCTTTTGACCAAATCCGATTCCACGTACAAATCCACGAAAGAGTCCAAAACCATAGTTCATACCTCTTTGTAGTATATACGCCATGGGTACATCAGGGTGAATGTCTACTGCTTTTCCAGTAATCTTTTTTATTAAGCTCTCAACTATCATTTATCACTCTTTCATAATACTGAATCACTTCTTTCGAGTGTTCATCTATAGTTTTTAATTTTGTATTTTCTATATCATTTTCTATAACTTTAACTACTAAGTCATTCTGATTTTTAAAAACATGTGTTTCTGGAAGTAAGTCTTTTGATCCAACATTTTCACTCACAAAAACATTTACCCCATAGGATAATGCTTCTACTGTTATCAATCCAAATGTCTCCTTCCACTTACTTGGAACAATAAGAATATCAATATTTTCATAGACACTATCAATCGTTTCCTTGGTAAAATATCCTTTTTGTTCAATGAATGAAGGACATTCTTCATTTGGAAAGTGACCATAAGTTGCAACTTCGTATAACTCTAGGTCTAAAGTTTTAGCAAACTCAATAAAATCAAAATATCCTTTATATTCTTCATCTGGACCAATATAAGCAACTCTAATTTTATTATTTGTAGTTGTTAATCTCTGATGAGGTTTAATTGAACTATTCGTTATAGATAATACTGTACTCTGAGTTGGTTTAATTTCATTTTGCTCATATACATTCTTTGTTAGACTACTATTAAACAAATAACCATCTATTAAGTGAAACATCTCATTATAATAGTGTCGAAGTTCACTATAATTCTTTTCCTCAAATATTTCTCGAATAACTAGATTATTTTTTGATTTTGGATTTTTTCCCAATAGTTTCAAAAACTTACGAATAGTTGGATAAAATGGAACTTGAAAGAATCGCAACTTTTCTACACTTAAGGCATTAGAAGACATGATATTCCAAGCCAAGTTTGTATTATTATCACTATAATCCACCCCATTAAAATAGAAATGAGGTACGGGCGCTAATCCATAATAATCATGGCTCGTAAAAACAACTCTAATATTCATGTTTTTAGCAATTTCGATGAATTCTTTATGCAATCCCATAAACGAATGAATATGGATAATGTCGGGTTGTACTTCTTCTAAAAAAGTACTATAAACATTTTTGTCACAAGGGGTCATGAAAGCAATTGGACTGGATATTCCCCCAAATAGAGCCAAAGGTAAGCTATTAAGCAGTTCGTAACACTCAAACTGTCTTGATGATACCTTCTTTATTCCTACTTTTTTCGAAAGTAACCGAATATTACCCGGATATAGGGCAGTCACTTGATGACCTTGAGCAATTTGCTCTAGTATTAAATCCTCAGCATATTTAACCAAGCCACCTGTTCGCTGGGGTTGAAATCCTAAAGTATAATGTAATATTTTCATTTTTTAAATAAATTCTCGTAGTCTGTAACAATCCTTTCCCAAGTGAAAGCATCCGCAATTCTCTGATTTGATTGTCTATCTAACTCATCAATCATTTTTTCATCAAATTGTTCAACTTCCTCAATCACTTGTGATAGTTCGTCTTTTTTCCAATAGATCGCACTTTGCTCCCCAACTTCGCGATTAAAACCAACATCGAGTAGTAAATTTAACTTTGTTGATGCTAATGCTTCCAGTAGCGAAGGGTTTGTCCCCCCCACTTCATGCCCATGGAAGTAAGCAAAGGCATTCTCACGAATATACTTCAGAAGTTCTTGGTCGTAGACTGTCCCTACAAATTTTACTCGTGGATCTTTATCAAAACCAGTTTTTGCCAACAACTGATTATAAAATTTATTCTGCTCTACATTTGTAATTAAAACAAAGTCCTTCTTAGAGTTAGAAGCCAAAAAGCCACGAATCATAGATTCATAGTTATTCTCTGGAACAAATCGTCCTACAACTAGATAATACTCGTTCTCAGAAACATTCTTCTCTTTGAACCAAGAACGTACTTTTTCGTCACTACTCTTTAATATGGAGCGTGTTGTATCAGTCCCATAAGCGATATAGGTTGTCTTAGGTTGATACTGTTTATAATCTTCTTGGATATATTTTTCAATATTCTTACTATCACACACTAAAAGATCTGCATGTTTGACCATAAGACCTTCGGAAATTTTCCAATAACGACGAACTGGAGCGCTCCACTTAGCTCGTAACCACTCGTGACCATCTGGATTAACTAGAAGAGTCCCACCTATCGCTTGGATTTTTTTCTTAATTCCATGGATGAACGGACCGATTCGACAAGCTAATATATAGAAGATTGGAGCTTCATCCTTATTTTCTTTAGCAATTTCAATCGCTTTATTAATTGCTGCTATATCATATGCTATGGCTCGCGCTGGACCAATATTGGGAACATCGACGTTATAACAGATAGCACCATTATGTTCAAAAACATCTTCAGTAATCCCTGATTTTGCAGAGTTTTCACGCATACAAGCCACATAATATTGGATAGCCTTATCTTGTTGAAAGGCTGTTAATTTTTCAACAAAAGTTTCAAATCCTCCATACTTAGCAGGAATTCCTTTTGAACCAATGATATAAACTGACTTTTTCATTTCTCTCCTAATATGATGGACGTGCAGAAATCACTTCGCTCCATCTCTCATAAATACAACTTTAACAGTTTTCAACAAAATTTCAATATCTTTCCAGATTGTCCAATTATCAATATAAGCCACATCTAATTTTACAACATCGTCAAAATCGGTTATTTTACTACGACCACTAACCTGCCATAAGCCTGTAATACCAGGTTTAAAGCTGAGTCGACGTTTCTGTTCTGGAGTATACTGATCATACTCGTCTACTGTCGGTGGACGCGTCCCCACCAAACTCATATCTCCTATAAAGACATTCCAAAATTGTGGCAATTCATCCAAACTGGTTTTACGAATAAAGTGACCAATTTTTGTAACACGAGGATCATTGTCCATCTTAAACATACCACCTTGCATCGTGTTTTGATCCATCAACTGTTCTTTGATAGCTTCAGCATCGATCCGCATCGAACGGAATTTATAAAAGGTAAAATGTCGACCATTTTTCCCTATACGAGTTTGAGCAAAAATAGCTGGTCCGCCATCTTTACGAATCAATGGAACTAAAACTAGACTAGCTATACCAAAAAGAATAAGGCCGATAGTGGCAGCACAAATATCGAGAATTCTCTTTGAAATCACATGACTAGTTTTATAAAAATTTGTAGAGAAAGTGACTACATTCAATCCTGCCATCTCATGAATTTGTTTATTTCGACCCAAATTCTTATCAAATGCATTAAGATTGACAGTTATATCTATCCCCATTGTCTCAAACTTAGAGATAATTTCTCCAATATCGTAGCTCTCTCCCGGAAGATTGATAAACACCTCATCCACAACTTCATGCGTTGCAAATTCAATAATTTTTTCCTTTTCAATCACAGGTATTTGATCATGTTGAAAATCAGATTTATCCAAAACACTTACTGCTACCAAGTTCCATGAAAGTTCATCAGAATCTAGCAATTTATCAAGAACTTTTTCTATATTTTTCGTTACTGTTAACAGTAAAATTTTCTTGCTATTTTTTAGATTAAAAAACACATGCTTCCAATATTTCTTTATTAAGAAATTCAACAAGTATAAGGATATTCCTTCTAAAGTTAAGAAGTATACCATTCCTCTTCTAGAGATACTAAACCGTTCCTCTATAAAAAAGTTTAATACACTTATAGCTATTGCAAAGAAAAAAATATATCTTATAGTACTATTAAACTCAACTAGGTACCCTCTTTTAAAAAAATTGTTACCATAGGAACTAAAATAAAATACAAAAAAGTGGAGAAGGTATAGTATAACCATCGAAGAACGTTCAATTTCTGTCTCTCTAACAAAGCTAAGAAAATAAACCAATAAAATGACAATAATACTCTGTAATACTGCCAGAAAAATTTTCAATCCTTTTTCATCCATAAAATCTTCCCCAGGTTATTTTTTACCATAATTACCATAACCACCGTAAGAGCCATATTTTTCACGTTGAATATCAAATTTATTGAGAACGACACCTAAAAATGGTTTTCCTGTTTGTTCTAACTGGCTTTTCGCTTTTTGTACTTCTCTTCGTTTTGCAACTCCTGCCTCTACAACTAAAATAGATGCATCGCATTTTTGTACAACAATAGCTGCATCGATTACAACTCCAATTGGCGCTGTATCAACAATAATATAGTCAAAATATTTACGTAAGGTTTCAATCATAATTCCAAAGTTGTCACTTTGAAGAAGAGCTGTTGGATTAGGAGAAGCCACTCCTGACTCGATGACAAACAAATTGTCAACATTTGTCTCACAAAGCCCATTTGACAAATCCTGAGTTCCAGCCAGATAGTCTGTCAAGCCTGTAATTCTTTCTCTTGACTTAAATACTCCTGACATAACTGAGTTCCGGATATCTGCATCAATCAAAAGAGTCTTATAGCCTGCACGTGCAAAAACCCAAGCAATATTAGTAGAAGTTGTAGATTTTCCTTCACTAGAATCAACTGAGGTGACCACAATAACCTTCAAGTCATTGCCGCTCAATTGTACATTTGTTCGTAAAGCATTATAGTACTCTTCTGCTTTTTTTACAGAGTTAAGTTTCTGTTGTGATAGTTCTAACTTTGCCATCTCTTCTCCCTTACTTTACTTTATCCAGATTTGGAATAATTCCAAGGAGTGGAATCTCCATAACATCTTCTATATCTTCTGGACGTTTTACACGGTCATCAGATAGTTCAATTAATAGCACTACTACAATCACTAAGCCTGCTCCAAGTCCTGCTCCAATCACAGTATTACGACGAATATTTGGCGAAGACGGTGATATCGCCGGTCTTGCCTCCTCCAGTGTTGTCACATCAGAAACACGAGTAATACTGATAATTTTTTGAGCAGCTACTTCCCTCAAAGAGTTAGCGATACGGCTTGCCTCTTCAGGAACTCGATCATTAACTGAAATAGAAACAATACGGGTATCAACTGGTACTGTCACTTTAATTTTATTAGCCAAACCTTTTGGCGTCAAATCTAGTTTCAAATCAGAAACAACTTTCTCCAAAACATCCTGCGATAGGATAATTTCACGATAGTCTTTAACCAAGTACGATCCTGCCTGCAAGTCTTGATTTGTTAAACCAGACTTCTCTCCTTGATTACGGTTAACTACATAAATCCGAGTCGTACTAGTAAACTCAGGTTTGATAACAAAAGTACTGTAGGCAAAAGCAACTGAAGAAGTTATAATTGCCACTAATAAAATGACTAACTTTCTTTTCCATAAAGTTCTGAATAGTTGAAATACATCGATTTCCAAAGTGTTTTGATCTTTCATATTTTCTCCTAAATTAATTGATCCATTATAATTTTTCTGGGATTTTCTACAAAAAGTTCCTTCGCTTTTTTCGCTCCATATTTCTTAGCAATGATATCGTATGCCTGTTCCATATATGGAGGTCTACTGTCTAAATTGTGCATGTCACTTGCAACTACATGAACTAAATCACGTTCCAAAAAATACCGAGCTCTCTTTTTCATAAATTTATATCTTTCACCAAAGAGCTTAGGTTTTAAAACATGATAACTATTTATCTGAGTATAGCAACCCATATCAATCAGTTCACGAACGCGTTTTTCATTATTCTCTAAAGCATCATAACGTTCAATATGAGCAATTACTGGTGTGATTCCCAACATCAAAATATTACTCAATCCCGTATGAATCTCACGATAGGGAGTATGCATGCTAAACTCAATCAAAGCATAACGGCTATCATTAAGGGTAGGAATTTCTTTTTTTTCTAGCTTTTCTAGAACATCCGAAGTATAGTATATCTCTGCTCCATAAGCAATGACTAAATCATCTGCTACTTCTTTTGCAATTTCACGAACCTTAATAAAATTTGTTGCAATTTTTTCTTCTGGAGTTTCAAACATTCCTTTTCGACGATGTGAAGTAGACACAATCATTCGAACCCCTTGATTATAAGCTTCTCTTAAAAGTGCCTTGCTATCCTCTATCGACTTTGGCCCATCATCTACATCAAAAACGATATGCGAATGGATGTCTATCATTTCATCTACCCTCCATCACATCCTGTATAGCTGCCTTGACTGTAGCTAAACTACTATCATCTATTTCCATCATATAGAGACTACTGTCTGGCATTGCATAAGAAGGAAGATCCATCCGACCTGTCCCTTTTAAATCTTGAGAATTTACTTTATAATTTCCTCCACTTTCCAACTGAGTATTCACTAGATCCATCATAGTCTCAATCGGCATATTTGTTTGAAGAGAATCCTGCAATCCTTGAAGAATACTACTATAATTTTTCAAGGCCTCTGTAGAAGTTAACTTCTGAATAATTGCTACAATAACCTTTTGTTGGTTGCGACCACGGTCACGATCTCCATCGGCTAGTGAGTAGCGTTCACGCACAAAACCTAGAGCTTGCTCAGAGTCTAGATGGACATTTCCCACTGGAAAATGGAACTTCCCATGTAGAGCTGAAAACTCTTGATCGTTATGAACATCTACCCCTCCCAACAAGTCAATCAATTTCAAAAATGAGGTAAAATTCAAACGAACATAATAATTAATATCTACTCCATAAAGGTTCTCTAAGGTATGAATAGATGAATCAACCCCGTATATACCAGCATGAGTCAATTTATCCTTTTGATTGTTTCCACCATCAGCAATAGGAACATATGAATCTCGTGGAGTTGTTGTAAGAAGGATTCTCTTCGTATCCCTATTGACCGTCATCAGGATATTGACATCTGAGCGTGAAACTGAACTAATGGCACCGTAAGTATCAATACCACTGACATAGATATTAAAGAAGCGATCTTTAGATACCTTAGGGGTCTCAACATCCTTGGTCATTTTTTTAGTGTAAATTTTCTTAATTTTAGAAGCATAGTCTGGATACTCTGCCTCAATAATATTCTCAAATACACTATTTAAGACAATAGCTTTGGCTTCTCCAGAAATCAAACTTTTATAAGTTGACAAGTAAGAAGTACTTTTATCAACCGTCAAATCCTTATTTTGACTCGTCTTAATATCAGCTATTAACTTTTGAATATTCTCATTATCCGTATCTGTTGGCCCCATAACACTAGATAATTGGGCAACATTATTGATATCGCTATCCTTTAAAACTACAACACTGAGAGAATACTCTGAATAATTTGAAGTTGCATTAATATGACTTGTAAATCCTACAAATTGTTGCAGAGCAAATACAGAAACTGAACTCACTAACACAGCAAGTGTTAAAAAGAAAATCGTGAACTTTTCTGCTTTTTTATAGATTATTAGTAGTGTAGCACTGACAGCAACCACCAAAGCAAAAACTGCGACCACTATATTAACGTGCCTGAAAGCAAGTATATTGTACTTAAAGATTAAGAACAATAAAAAACCAACTAACAATAAATAAATAGTCAACAAGACTATATTAACACTTCGCTTCACTTTCTGTGAACGTGATTTTTTAAAACGTCTACTCATGATTAACACCTATATATTTAATATTCCTATTATATCACTTTTTTAATATAAATTCTACAATTAACACTTTTATAGATAATCTTTGATCCAGGTTTTTCGTGTCTCATAAAATTTTAATTCCTACTCGAAAGTAGAAGTACTATAGTATTTTTGTAGTAGTATTATTTGATATCAACATCATATATCAGTGTTTCTAAACTCTTTTCTATAAATAAAAAAGTATAATCACACAAAAGTCTGATACTCAATGAAAATAAAAGAAGAAACTAGGAAGCTAGCTTCATGTTGCTCAAAACACTGTTTTAAGGTTGCAGATAGAGCTGATGCGCTTTGGAAAAATTTTCGAAGAGTATGAACTGCAATATACAAAAAACAGCCCTATCAAGATGGCTTTATAAAAACCATCCAATAGAACTGCTCGTTATTATTTAACATGCTTTTCTGCTTCTTTTTGAGCTTTTTCAATTGCTTTTTTGCTCTCTTGCTCCCATTTAGTCTTGGCTTCTTCATACTGTTTAGTCGTAACTGTATCTTTTTGCAGTTTCATGTACTTATAATTATTTCCATCACCCTTGATACCAACCAATGAATAACCTCTTGTAAATGGTGTCACTTTAGTTACAAAAGCTGTCCCACCATTTGACATAGCTGACATAATGAGAGAGCTATCGATCATCCAAGCTTGAGCTTCAGCGTATTTTTCATAACGCTTCGCTACATCTTTGTTTTCACTATCCGCTTCCTTAAGCATTTTAGTGTAAGTATCCAAACCTAAGCTAGCAATTTTTGCTTTATCTTCCTTGGCATCTAGACCAAAAATCTTGAGGTAGAATCCATCCTCTGCATTGAAAGGATTGAGATAAGTTGATGGATCTTGGTAATCACCTACCCAGCCATCAAAGTTCAAATCGTAGTCTCGATCAGCTGGCGTTGGTGCTAAGAAGGCTACGTTATTAAAATCATCTGTTGACAGTTGCTGAACATCAATGACAATATTATCAGCACCCAAAACTGATTCAAGAGTCTGTTTAACAGAGTTCATACCTGTCACAGCATTTTTATTCGTCTGATCAACCGCCACATCCAAGTGAATAGGGAAGGTCACACCTTGACTTGCCAATTCTTTTTTAGCTTCCGTAAATTTTGCTTGGGCTTTTTCTTTGTTGAAATAAGCATCCTGCGCATCTGCTAGGTTCATACCTGCCCACTCTGTTCCATAGTTGACCAATTTAGAAGCGACTACTTCTCCAAAGGTTTTATCTCCAACTTGGACAAATGTTGGAGGCACCAAGGTGTTACGAAGAGTCTTGCTAGCTGCTTCTTCCCCATTTGACTGGGCAGAATAGGCTGTGCGGTCCAGGGCAAAGTTCACTGCTTGGCGGAAGTTTTTGTTCAAGACAGCTGTCTCAGTTGACTTCTTCTGATCATCTGTCGTTTTAGCAGTATGATTGTAAGCCTTACGATTGACGTTGAAATTGAAATACCAAGAAGTCTTGTCCTGCAAGCTATAGACGATATTATCTTTATATTTCTCCTTGGTCTTGGCAAAGTTTGAACTATTTGGATAAACCCCAGCGATAGAATAGGCTCCACTTTCAAAGTTACGGATGGTCAATTCTTGGTCTGAGCCATCAAAATAAGCCAATTTCACGTGTTCAATTGATACTTTGTCATGATCATAGTAATGCGGATTTTTCACATACTCAATAGATGATTTTGATGTGAAATCTTTTAACAAGTAAGGTCCACTGTAGAGAATACTATCTGGAGATAGGGTACCAAAATCCTTCCCTTTTGAGTTTAGAAACTCTTCGTTTACTGGGAAAAGAATACTGTTCGTTGTTTTTGAATTCCAGTAAGGCTCTGGGCGTGTCAAAGTATACTCAACAGTCTGGTCATCAATGGCCTTAACCCCAACCTTAGAAAAGTCAGAATCCGCTCCTGTAATATAATCATTCAAGCCCTTGATTGAGTTTTGAATCAAGTCAATGGCCTGTGATTTATTATCCACTGCGTACTTGATACCTGTCACAAAATCCTGTGCCTTGACTGGAGCGTATTCTTCACCGTCAGCTGTGAACCATTTGGCATCTTTTCTCAATTTGTAGGTATAAGTTAGACCGTCGCTTGAAACAGACCAGTCTTCTGCCAAAGATGGAACTAGGTTTCCGTGATTGTCATTTTCAAGCAAACCATCAACTAGATTGGTAATGATGGCTGTATTATCAGCGTAGTAGTCTAATAGATAGTTAAAAGTAGTTGGATTTCCACTAAAGGTTGATGAGTAAGTTTTTGTATCTGAACCTGATTGTCCGCAAGCAGCTAAAAGCAAGGCAGCCGCAAAAGTCAGACCTGCACTAAGGACACGCTTTTTTGTCTTCATCTTCTTTCTCCTTTATGTTAGTTTTTATAACATAAGCTTATTTTACCAAAATAGTGGGAATTTGTAAAGTTAATTGAATTTCGAGAATGAAAGTTTATAAACTTTAGGAATAAAAAAACAAAGAATTTCTGTCTTTCATACAGTCCTCCCTTGTTTTTATACGATTTCAATTTTAGATTTTTCTGTTCAGAAATATTTAGCCCAATTCCACACAGAAAGCATCCCATGGAGCTAAGACTTGTTTTTCAAAGGCTTCTTGAGCCGTGGTGTTTTCAATCAAGACAGATTTGACGTTTCCTTCTACTGTTAAGTCTTGCTCTTCATTGGACAAATTGGCCACAACTAGAAAACGACGGTCGCCATCTTTACGAATATAAGCAAAGACCTTATCAGCCGTATCAAGAAGTTCAAAATCAGCTCGAATCAGCCAGCTATTCTCCTTACGGATTTGAACTAGCTTCTGATAGGTATAGAAAATAGAATCAGGATTTGCCAGCGCTTCTTGAACGTTGATTGCTTGATAGTTTGGATTCACTGCCAACCAAGGTTGAGCAGTTGAGAAACCAGCGTTTTTGCTCTCATCCCATTGCATAGGGGTACGGGCATTGTCACGACCAATGACACGGATACTGTCCATGATTTCTTCCATCGGAACGCCTTTTTCAAGAGCCTCACGCGCATAGTTAAGAGATTCAATATCTTCTACTTGATTCGGTGTTTCAAACGGATAGTTGGTCATCCCAATTTCCTCACCTTGATAGATATAAGGAGTCCCTCTCATGAGATGAAGCAAGATTGCAAAGGCTTTGGCAGATTTTTCTCGGTATTCTTGGTCATTTCCCCAGATTGAGACGATACGAGGGAGGTCATGATTGTTCCAGAAGAGTGAATTCCAGCCGTCCTCAACGCCTAACTCTGTCTGCCATTTGTTGAAAATCTCTTTTAACTTAGGGATATTCAGCGCTTTTTGATAGTGCCACTTAGGTTGCCCTTCCTGATACTGAAGACAGATGTGTTCAAATTGGAAAACCATAGACAATTCTTGCCCCTTTGGATCAGAGTAAAGCTTGGCAATCTCTGGAGTTGCTCCCCAAGTCTCCCCTACTGTCAAGAGATTCTTATCGCCAAAAGTGGCTTGGTTCATCTCCTTGAGATAAGGATGGAGCATAGGTCCATTATTGACTACCTTCTCATCAGGAATTTTGCCAATCATGTCAATGACATCCATACGGAAACCGCCAATGCCTTTATCAATCCAGAAGTTCATCATCTCATAAATTTTCTGGCGAAGTTTTTCATTCTCCCAGTTGAGATCAGGCTGTTTCTTACTGAAAAAGTGGAGATAGTATTGACCCGACTTTTCATCATACTCCCAAGCAGACCCACTAAAGATAGAATCAAGATCATTAGGCTCATCCCGCCAGATATAGTAGTCACGCTCAGGGCTGTCAGGATTTTCACAGGCCTCGACAAACCAAGCATGTTCATCCGAGGTATGATTGACCACCAAGTCCATGATGATACAAATATCACGTTTCTTAGCTTCAGCGATTAGTTGGTCCATATCCTCCATGGTCCCGAAAATAGCTGCAATCGCTTGATAATCAGCAATATCATAGCCATTATCATCCATAGGACTGTCATAAACTGGAGAAAGCCAAATCGCTGTGATTCCTAACTTGGCTAGATAGTCTAACTTACTGGTAATTCCTGGCAAATCGCCAATTCCATCTCCGTTGCTATCCATAAAACTCTTTGGATAGACTTGATAGACTACGGCATTGTGCCACCATTTTTCTTGCATCTTCTTACCTCATTATTTTAATAATCTACAGTCTATGATAGCGCTTTTGGGAATTTTGTGCAAGCGTTTGCCTAATCTTTTTGATTCCTTTTTTAAGTCCATAGTTTCCTAACTTCCAATTTTTTATTATAATAGAGGTCAGAGGTAAAAAAATGAAAAAACAAGCTTTTAGTTCTGAACAATATTTGAATCTACAACGCGACCACATTTTGGAGCGCATTAACCAATTTGACGGCAAGCTCTACTTGGAGTTTGGTGGCAAAATGTTAGAAGATTTCCACGCTGCTCGTGTCCTTCCTGGTTATGAGCCTGACAACAAAATCAAGCTCTTGCAAGAATTGAAAGAGCAGGTTGAGGTTGTGATTGCTATTAACGCTAGCAACATCGAGCACTCTAAAGCACGTGGCGACCTGGGCATTTCTTATGACCAAGAAGTTCTTCGTTTGATTGACAAATTTAATGAATTAGGGATTTTTGTTGGTTCCGTTGTCATCACACAGTACGCTGGCCAACCAGCCGCAGATGCCTTCCGCAACCAGCTCGAGAAAAATGGAATTGATTCTTATCTTCATTATCCAATCAAAGGATATCCGACGGATATGGACCACATCATTTCTCCAGAAGGCATGGGGAAAAACGACTACATCAAAACCAGTCGCAACTTGATTGTCGTAACTGCTCCTGGACCTGGTTCTGGAAAATTGGCAACTTGTATGTCAAACATGTACCACGACCAAATCAATGGTATCAAGTCTGGTTACGCTAAATTTGAAACCTTCCCAGTTTGGAATCTTCCCCTTCATCACCCAGTCAACTTGGCTTATGAGGCTGCCACAGCAGACCTTGATGATGTCAACATGATTGACCCTTTCCATCTCCAAACTTACGGAGAAACCACTGTCAACTACAACCGTGATATTGAAATTTTCCCAGTTCTCAAACGCATGCTAGAACGTATCCTTGGTGAATCTCCATACGCTTCACCGACAGACATGGGTGTCAACATGGTTGGCTTCGCTATTACTGATGACGAGGCTGCTGTCGAAGCTTCTAAACAAGAAATCATCCGCCGTTACTATCAAACTGTTCTTGATTTTAAAGCCGAAAAAGTTAGCGAATCTGCTGTTAAGAAAATCGAGTTGCTCATGAACGACCTCGGCATCACACCTGCAGACCGCAAGGTTGCTGTCGTTGCTCGTCAAAAGGCAGAAGAAACTGGCGGACCAGCCCTAGCCCTTGAATTGCCAAGTGGGGAAATCGTGACTGGTAAGAACTCCGAACTCTTTGGTCCTACAGCCGCTGCCTTGATCAACGCCATCAAGAAATCAGCTGACATTGCTAAAGAAGTAAAACTCATCGAGCCTGAACTTGTCAAACCAATCCAAGGTCTTAAAATCGATCATCTAGGTAGCCGTAATCCACGCCTTCATTCAAATGAAATCCTGATTGCACTTGCCATCACAGCTACAGAAAATCCTGACGCTGCTCGTGCTATGGAAGAGCTTGGCAATCTCAAAGGAAGCGAAGCCCACTCAACCATCATCTTGACAGATGAAGACAAGAATGTCCTTCGTAAATTGGGTATCAATGTAACCTTTGACCCTTATTACCAATACGATCGCTTGTATCGTAAGTAAAGATTTGAACCTCTCCACTATCGGAGAGGTTTTCTCTCTGTCTCAGGAGCCGGCTTTATGTTATAATGAAAGAAGAAAACTGAAAGGATTTACCATGTCAAAAGAAGTTATTGTTGAAAGTTTTGAACTTGACCACACTATTGTTAAAGCACCATATGTCCGCTTGATTGGGGAAGAAACAGGGCCAAAGGGAGACATCATCTCCAATTATGATATTCGCTTGGTGCAACCAAACGAAGACTCTATCCCTACTGCTGGCCTTCACACTATTGAGCACCTCTTAGCCAAACTCATCCGTACCCGCATTGACGGTATGATTGACTGTTCGCCGTTTGGTTGCCGTACAGGTTTCCACATGATTATGTGGGGACGCCATACCAGCGCTGAGATTGCAGCTGTTATCAAGGATTCGCTCAAGGAAATTGCTGAGACCACTACTTGGGAAGATGTCCCTGGAACAACCATCGAATCTTGCGGAAACTACAAGGATCACAGCCTCTTCTCTGCTAAAGAATGGGCGAAACTCATCTTGGAACAAGGAATCTCAGATGATGCCTTTGAACGCCATGTCATCTAAACACAAAAAAGGAACCAGTTTTTCAGCTGGCTCCTTCTTTTTTATGCTCAAAATTCTGTCTTAGGCTTTTTCACGAATGACCAAAACACCATCTTCCATATCAGCTTCTAGGTGTTTAGCATCAAGGTTATCCAAGTGGAAATCTGTGACTTTGTCACGGATTTGTTGTTCAACCACACGACGGAGTGGACGAACACCCATGACTTCATCGTAGCCTTCCTCAGTCATGTATTCTTTAGCAGCTTCGCTCACTGCCAAGTCAATGTCTTTCTTAGAAAGCGTCTTGTTAACTTCAACCAACATAAGGTCTACAATCTTAGAAAGATCTTCTTTGCTCAAGTGTGAGAATTCGATGACAGCATTGAAACGGTTAAGGAATTCTGGACGGAAGTAAGGTTTCAAACGATCCATCAATTCTGGTTTATCAGCATCTTCTGTCAAGTTGGCTTCATAGCCAAATCCAGCATTTGATGTCGCAATAATGACAGTGTTCTTGAAGTTCACTGTATTTCCTTGACCATCTGTCAAACGACCGTCATCCAATACTTGGAGGAGAAGAGTGATCACTTGAGGATCAGCCTTTTCAATTTCATCCAAGAGAATGATAGAGTACGGATTGCGACGAACACGTTCTGTTAAGGTATTGCTATTGTCATCATAGCCCACATAACCAGCTGTTGTACCGATTAGCTTAGATACGGCTGTACGATCACTGTATTCAGACATATCCAAACGAATGATGGCCTCTTTGGTACCAAACATATCGAGCGCCAATTGCTTAGCAAGTTCTGTCTTACCAACTCCAGTTGGACCTACAAAGAGGAAACTACCGATTGGGCGATTGCCCTCATCGAAACCAGCACGGTTACGACGGATGGCACGAGCTACAGCTTCAACTGCCTTGTCTTGGCCGATTACCTTGTCTTGCAGACGATGAGCCATATCCTTGAGGCGTTCGATGTCTGATGCTCCCATTTGTGAAACTGGAATACCAGTCATACGTTCCACAGATTCAGCCACATCGTTGACACTTGCAGTCACCTTCATATCTTCTGTGTGGTTTTCGATTTTCTTTTCCAATTCTGCAATGCGTGTTTTATAGTTTAGAGCTGCTTCAAAATCTTCTGCCTCAACTGCTTTTTCTTGCTTGTCTTTTTCTACCTCTATTTCACGTTCAACAGCATGAACATCTGTTACAGGATGTTGTGCTGCCAAATGAGCTGCCGTTACGTCCACAAGGTCGATAGCCTTATCTGGCAAGCTACGTTGTGGAATGTATTGGACAGAATAATCCACCGCTGCTTTCAAGACTTCATCTGGCAAGATAACATTGTGGTGTTGTTGATAAAGGTCACGAATCCCTTGAAGGATTTTAAAAGTATCTTCTGCTGAAGGAGCGTTGACCTTGACTTCGTTGAAACGACGAGCAAGAGCCGCATTCTTCAAGATGGTGTTACGGTATTCGTCTTGAGTTGTCGCTCCAATAACGGTTAATTCACCACGAGAGAGAGCTGGCTTGAGAATATCCGCAAGTCCTTTAGAACCACTGTCTCCACCAGTGCTACCAGCGCCAAGAATTTGGTGAATTTCATCAAAGAAGAGGATAATATTCCCTGCTTCTTTCACTTCATTGACTAAGTTTTGAACGTTTTCTTCAAAACTACCACGGTATTGAGTACCAGCCTCAAGACCTGAGATGTCAATGGAAATAATTTCCTTGTTCTTGATAGCAGCTGGAACATCGCCATTCACAATGGCTTGCGCTAGACCTTCGACAACTGCTGTCTTACCAACACCTGCATCTCCGACCAGAACAGGATTGTTCTTGGTACGGCGTGAAAGAATTTCAGATGTTTCTTGAATTTCCTTGTTTCGTCCGATAACAGGATCCAACTTGCCCTCACGCGCTTCTGCTGTCAAGTTTCGACCTAGTTTAGCAAGGACACCGTCTTGTTTCATACCTGAAGCCTGTTGTGGCATTTGTCCATCAGTTTCTGCATTTCCTGGCAATTGACCAGTTGCACGATAATGAGCAAATTCCTCAGGTGTGACTTCACGTCCATTAATCAAGTAACGGCGATTTTCAGAACTATATCCTCGCATACCACCCATCAATTGGTTAAATAAATCATCCATGTTGTTAAAATTATTAAAGTTGTTGTTCATATTCTTTACCTCTTTTTATTTTTCTTCGTTATTATTACTGATATTGACTATCTTTGACCTTTGTTTTAAAAAATTTAGACTAGCTAAATCGCTACTCTAGGTACTATTTCTGGTTTTTCTTTTTCAAGCAGGAGTAGACTATCTTTACTTCTGAAGATTTCTAGATTAAACATAGACACACCTCTTTCTACTTTACTTTAAATAAGTGTTCTAGTAAGGCTTTCATTTACCTTACGTTCATAATATACTACATTAGTCAAAAAAGGTCAAGGATTTTGACTTTAATTGACCAATATTTTTTATACTCTTCGAAAATCTCTGCAAACCACATCAGCTTCGCCTTATCTACAACCTCAAAACTGTTTTTTGAGCAGCCTGCGGCTAGTTTTCTGGTTTGTTCTTTGATTTTCATTAAGGTTTTAAAAAGCAAAAACACCCTGAAACGTCAGGGTGCCATTCTTACATCAAATATAAAATTGCTAGGGTCAAAAGACTTGCTAGAAGCCCCACTCCCCAAAAGAAGAAGTCAACCTTCCACTCGCTCCAAGGATTTCCTTTACCAGAAAATCCTCCAAGTTCAAAATGGTGATGGACAGGCGTCATACGGAAAATACGTTTGCCACCAGTCATTTTGAAATAGCCGACTTGCATCATGACCGAAGTTGTTTCAAAGACATAAATAATTCCGATAATCAAGAGAGTCCATTCTTGGTGGAGGGCCATAGAGATAGCTGCCAACATTCCACCTAAAGCCAAACTTCCCACATCCCCCATAAAGACCTTAGCAGGCTTATGGTTAAAAACAAAGAACCCGAGCAAGCCACCAATCATGGCCAGAATCACCAGAAGAATATCCATCTGACCTTGCACATAGGCAATAACTCCATAGGCAGACAAACTAATCACAACGGAAATACTAGCTAGACCGTCAATACCGTCTGTCAAGTTGACTGCGTTTGAAAAACCGACTAGCCAGAAAAGAGCGAAAAGAATATAGAAAATCCCTAGATGCACTTGGTAACCAAAGACAGAAAGCATATCGCCACCGCGCTCATAGAAAAGGTAGAAAATGACGCCACCTAGAAGCTGAAGAGCCAATTTCTGTTTGGGATTAAGGCCCTCATTGATTTTACGGAAAACCTTGAGGAAGTCATCTAAAAATCCGATTAAACCATAAAGGACCAAGATGAACAAAATCATTCCCACATTATTGGTCAATTGTTTTGAAAAAAGAGCAAGAAGAAAACTCACCACAACTGCAGCAATAAGGAAAACAAGTCCCCCCATAGTTGGCGTGCCAGCTTTTGCCTGATGCTGTTTGACATCCTCATGCATCTGCTGGCCTGTAATTTGCGCCTTTCTATAAAATTGGATAAAGGCTGGAATTCCTACCAAAGTTAGTAAAAATGTCACAATTCCAGCACTGATGGAAATAAACATATTAGTCTCCTAAAGTTAATGTAATTTTTTTAATGCCCTTGATAGCTGTATTAGCACGAACATCTTGCTTCTGCACAGTAGAACCTGAACCTTCAAATACAAGTTCTATATTTAACCACTTAGAAAAAGCTTCTGCGGTTGCTTTTGTCCAACCATACATATCTGGAACTTCCTCTGCTTTATCAGATAAGAGGAGAACTTGCTGGTTAGGAGCAAGATTGGTTCCTTCTTCTACAGATGATTCTTTAATCTTTGTTCCTGTTCCTACAACGATTGGTTGCACAATATTGCGACGTAAGGCTTCCGCCAAATCGCCAGGTGAAATGTCCTTGATGCTAGGCATGGCATAGGCGCTTTGATTGGTTACCTGATCTAACGTTTTAGCGGTAGATTGCAGGTTAAGGGAATCTTTCATAGCCACCGCTCTTTCCAAGATAGGGTTGGCAAATTCTCCCAACTGGATACCTGAATAATGTTCAGGTTGCTGTACCGTTACATACAAGATAAAATCAGGATTTTCAGCAGGATTCATAGTCACAACTGAGAAAATATAATTGGTAGAACCAACCAAGTAGCCTCCATTTTTCTCATCAGCGATTTGAGCCGTACCGGATTTAACTGCTACATTTTGTCCAGGAACTGTTATAATTGGCTTTCCTGTTTGGTGATTATACATAGTTCCATATAGAGGGTCCGTCCCAACTAATATCATGTTAGTACGAGTCAAGCTTGCTGCATCTTCAGATACAGGTTTTCCTACAATCTCTTTTTGAGACTTTCGTACAGACTGATTGTTAGTATCATAAATAGCACTTATAAATTTTGGCTCCAGCATAACTCCATCATTAGCAATAGCTGTAAAGGCACGAAGCATTTGTGTTTGTGTCACTGAAATCCCTTGCCCAAATGAGCTTTGCGCAATGTTGACAATATTATCCGCAGGAAGCTGACCAGCATACTCATCCGTCAAACCGAAACGGGTCGGAACACCAAATTTAAAACGATTAAGATAATCAAGCCAGGTAGCATCTCCCATCTTTTGCTCAAGGAGGGTCATCCCAACGTTACTTGAGAGTGCAAAACCTTGAGAAAAAGTCATCATTCTGCCACCAGTCAATCCTTCATTGACGTCCCAATCTCGAATCGTGACATCTGCAATTTTTAACTCACTACTATTGAAGACTTCTCCTCCTGGAAAGGTATTATTATCAATAGCAGCAGCGAGCGTCATAACCTTCATGGTTGACCCCGGCTCATAGTTACTTTGATAGAGGATATCACGCCAAACAAAGTCCTTGGTAAGTCCTTCCTTAGTATCGGCATCAAAGGTTGGTCTCTGCGTCGTTGCAAGAATCTCCCCCGTTTTAGCACTAACCAAGGTAGCCGTCATATACTTGCCTTTTACTTTTTCTTGAAAGGCATTCATCTGTGTCTCCATGAAGGACTGAAGGGTGCTGGAAATAGTCGTATAAACATCCTTGCCATCTACTGTTTGTTGGGAAACTTGTTCTGTTCCGGGGACAATATTACCCAGACGATCCTTTTCATAGGTAATGATACCGTCTTTCCCTGCAAGAATACTATTCAAGGAACTCTCCATCCCAGAAGTTCCCAGCAAACTCTTGCTTCCATCTTCATTTTCATGGAGTTGAGCTAAACCAATAAAACTGGAAGCAAATTGTCCATTTGGATAACTTCTGTTTGGGCTAGTTGTAAAGTCAATTCCTTCAACACTAGCATCTTTTAGATCCTTTTTAATAGCCATCATATTGGCATAGGTAATTCCATTTCCTTTTGCACCAAAAGAAACTTGAGTCAGATTCGGTTGAGACAATTGTTCTTTAACATAAGTCTCGTCCATATCCAGATACTTATGGAAAACCTCTGCTACCTTATTAAACTGGGCATCTTCTACATAAAGAATTTTACCAGTTGCTGATTTGTATTTTTTATCAATTACAGCATAGACATTATAGGATGTTGCGTCCTCAGCAATCGGGACTCCATTTCGGTCATAAATAGTCCCACGTTTGGCAGGGACTGTACGGGTTATTTGGTGAACTTTCTTGGCCTCTTTGACTAGATCCGTTCCAAATTTACTACCACTCCCGATAATAACAGCAAAATTAACCAAAAAGACAGCGAAAAGTACGACAGCTAACAAGCTGATGTACTTCCCTACTATTTTACGGTTTTCTGCTGGAGATTTACGGTTTCTAATCGCAAATCGGGTTATTCTTTTTGTCCACTTCATATCTTACTCCGCTGATCGAATATTCTCGTTATTCAATTTTAAGTCCTTAGAATTTGCGATTTCTTTCAAGCGTTCTGCCCTCAACAATTCATTTACCTCTTGTTTGGCATCATCCAACTCTGTCTTCTTCTCCTCTATCTGCGCATTGATTTTTGTCAGATCATTTTGTACTTGTAGGAGTCGAGTCTGCATAAAGATAATACTCAGCGCCAAAACGAGAGCTGTAAACGCAATGGAAAGATAAAAAGCCTTCTCCACACGGGAGAATTTTTTTATACGACTCTGCAAGAATTGACTGGTTGTTTCTTTTTTATCTACCATTTTTTCCTCTTACTTGTGAATTTTTCTGGCCACGCGCAACTTAGCTGAGTGCGAGCGGTTATTGGCTTCTAATTCTTCTGCACTTGGCAAGATTGGCTTACGGGACACCAATTCCATCTTGGGCTTGAGATCATCTGGGATGAAAGGCAATCCTTTGGGAACTTCCACCGTTGAAGCCTCCTTGAACAATTGCTTGGTCAAGCGGTCTTCCAAGGAATGAAAGGTAATCACTGAAATCCTACCATCTAGAGCCAACATCTCCATAGCCTGCTGGATAGATTCATCTGCCGCTCCCAACTCATCATTGACTTCAATTCGAATAGCCTGGAAAATCTGCTTAGCAGGATGCCCCTTCTTCTTAAGTTCCTTGGCAGGTTTGGCCGACTTGATAATCTCTGCTAACTCAGTCGTAGTCTCGATAGGCTTGACTTCTCGAGCTTGCTCAATCTTACGCGCAATCTGTTTAGAGAATTTGTCCTCGCCATACTTGAAGAAAATACGAACCAAGTCATGATAGTCATAATTGTTCACCACTTCATAGGCTGTCAGACTAGCATCCTGATTCATGCGCATGTCCAGTGGTGCATCCTTTTTATAAGAAAAACCACGCTCACGCTGGTCCAGCTGAGGACTAGACACTCCCAAGTCATAACAAATTCCATCAATTTCCTGAACACCAGCTTCGCGCAAACGTGCCTGTAAATGACGGAAGTTATCCTTGATAAAAGTCACCATCCCCTTTTCAATGTAAGGTGCCAAGCGTTCTTGTGCATTGTCAATGGCACTCTGGTCCTGGTCAAAGGCATAGAGATGGCCTTTTTCACTTAATTTACTTAATAAATATTCGCTATGGCCTGCTCCACCCAAAGTCGCATCAACGTAGATACCGTCAGACTTTACGTCGAGCATATCAATCGTTTCGTGGAGTAAGACCGTTACATGATGAAATTCTTTTGTCATATCTTATCTATTTTACCACAAATCTGACTAGCTTGCACTAGTCAGACAAATAGACCAAAAACAAGTAAGATTTCTTTAAGAAATATGTCAAATATGCTTGACATCCAATCTATAGAAGAATATAATATAGTCAAATATATACGACATAAACCAGAAAGGAGACCAGATGAACCGTGTGAAAGAATTTCGCAAAGAACTGGGCATTTCCCAGCTCGAGCTGGCCAAGGATATCGGTGTCTCGAGACAGACCATCAACATGATTGAAAACGACAAGTACAACCCAACTCTGGAACTCTGTCTCAATCTCGCCCGCAGCCTCCAAACTGACCTCAACAGTCTCTTTTGGGAGGATGATTTTTAAAAAAGGAGCCAACTCATGAAAAAAGAAACCTTCACTGAAAAACTAATCAAACGCATTTATGGCATTTCTGGCCCTCTTGACGAACACAAACGGCGCGAAGCTGACCGTATCGGTAATAAAATCTTTGTGATTCTCTTTACCTCATGACTTTAGGTAATCTTATTCCCTTTGTCCTTGCTTATAAATACCCGCAAATTGTCGCTATCGGCTATCCTATTGTGATATTCGTCATTTCGATGATTTCTGCTCTCTATGTGCTCTCCCAAACCAAGAAAACAGGCATCACAGCCATTGATCCAGATATGTTGAGTGAAAAAGAAAGTAAGCAACTACACTACTCTGGTCTGAAAGCAGGGATAGTCTATGGATTAATGAGTTTTTTTGTAACCCCTCTTCTCCATATACTGCTAGGTGAGAGTCAGGACTATCTTCAGTCTCTTCTCGCTTTTAAAAATATTTTTTCAAGTATCCTCCAGTCTGTCTTCTTTGGAGTGGTCATACAGATTATCATCTCCCGTCGCATTGCAAAAGCCAAGGAAGATCAGGATAATGATTAGGAGAAAACCCATGAAAAAAGAAAAGAAACAATTATGTTATTCTAGTCTAAAAGCAGGTTTGATTTATGGAACAGTAATATTTTTTATAATTCCACCCATTGATACCCTAACAAGTGAAAATCCAAATTTTATCAGTTCTCTTCTAAATACAAAACATATTTTTAAAACTATACTGGGAGCTTTCTTTTTCGGAGTGATGATACATATTGTCGACTCACTTCGTATTGCAAGAGCTAAAAAAGACCAGGATTAGGAGGTACCTATGAAATCATTACTAACTTTACTGACCTATCATATTTTGTTCAGTTCTCTGCTCATCTTCATCATCATTTCAGGGAACTTGCCATTCAGCGAGATATTCCTCGGGCTAGTCTTTATTCCAGCCCTTAACAAAGGACTGACTTATCTAAAGATTGACTCCCAAAAAACGCGCATACTCAACTTAGCACTATACTTTATAATTCTATCTTTTCCACAACTGATGCTCATCTCAAGCGGTTGGAAATATTATTTACTGTTCACTATCGCTATCCTTTCTTCTATCACTTATCTTTATTATCTCTATCAATTCGTAAAAGAAAGTCAGTAAAACTGCTCATTTAGGAGGTTACTATCATGAAAAAAGAAGACTTAACCACTCGCCTACTCCGAAATCTCTTTCATATCCAAGGCCCTTTTGATGAATGCCGGCAAGAAATTATCTACAAGGCTTGTGCCCGTTCCATGGTTCAAATCGTTTATTCTTCCTTCTTCCTCTTCTTGTTTTATCTGTTATTTGGACGCTTCATAGAGGTGGTTCGCTATGCCATGCCCTACGTTTACTCTGGACTCATTTTTTTCATTACCTTAAAAACCCAGAGATCCGTCAAAGAACTCCATCTGGAAAAAGATGATAAGTCAGAAATCATCCTTAAAACCTACAGCAAAGCCCAAATCAAATTTCGAAGCTGGGTGGTGTTTATCGGTCTTCAGATTGGCCTCTTTATCCTACTCATCTTTCATAAAGTCTTCGTTCAGCAGCTGTCCCTTTCAGATTTTGTGAAGTTGCTCATGCAATTTGATAAAAGTGTTCCTTTACTGATGTATGGTCTGATTATCGGTAGCATTTTTGGAACCCTGACCTACGGCTTTCTATCCCTACAGGAGGAGAAAACTCCTAAACATACCAACCAGAAGGAGAAAAGCAATCAATGACCTCACTATACGATTTTTCAGTCTTGAACCAAGATAATCAAGAAACTCCCCTAGATGCCTATCGTGGTAAGGTTCTCTTGGTTGTCAATACTGCTACTGGATGTGGTTTAACGCCCCAGTACCAAGGACTCCAAGAACTCTATGACCGCTATCAAGATCAGGGATTTGAGATTTTAGACTTCCCTTGCAATCAGTTTATGGGACAAGCACCAGGTAGCGCAGAGGAAATCAATAGTTTCTGTAGCCTAAACTATCAAACCACTTTCCCACGTTTTGCCAAGATTAAGGTCAACGGCAAGGAAGCAGATTCTCTATATGTCTGGTTGAAAGACCAGAAATCTGGCCCACTAGGAAAACGAATCGAATGGAATTTCGCTAAGTTTCTCATCGGTCGAGATGGACAGGTATTTGAACGCTTTTCTTCAAAAACAGACCCAAAACAAATTGAAGAGGCCATACAAACCCTACTATAATTCACAATCTCACTATGATTAGGTCTCCTTTAGCCTAATGAATAGTGGGATTTTTTGATGGGCTTTGACTTAAATAGCCCCTCCATATAGTGAAGCATGCAGTATTGTAAATTGTAATTGATAAAACTGCTAGTCAAAAAAACTGTTTCATATAGCTGTTTCTAATACATCACCCTCATCCTAACAGTTTTCAAGCTCAATAAATGTAGGGTGCTAGCCTTCAATCATATCCGAACTTAAAACCTAATAAATACTCTTAAAACTAAGTGATTTTCAAAAGACTTCTTCATAATTATCATATTTTCTTTAGATGTACCTATGCCGACATTTTACTTTCATCAGCTATCAAAACCTAAACATATAATAGCACGGTTGACCTTGCTCTATATATGTGCTAGAATTATTGATATATATTCAATGGAAGGCTTTACACTAAATGTTCCCATTCATGCCATCAGCACGAGCAAAAAATGTTTTTGATATCCCTTATCAAAGATTATATCAAATTGGTTTTAAGGGTTTAATTTTTGATATAGATCAGACTCTCGTGATGCATGGTGCTCCTGCCACAGAACAAGTTATTGAACTATTTCAAAATCTCAAAGCCCTTGGTTTCCAAATTTTTCTTTTATCAAATAATGACGAGGAAAGAATAACAGAATTTAATAAACATCTATCCGTTCCTTTTATTCCTCTTGCAGAAAAACCAAATCCTAAGAATTTTCAAAAAGCTCTTGATATGATGCAGTTAAAACCATTTGAAACCGTCATGATTGGAGATCAACTTTTCACAGATGTTCTGGGAGCTAGTCGGGCAAATATCTCCACTATTTTAGTTGATTTTTTATATGATCCTAAAGAAGGCGGAATTGGCAAAAAGCGCTGGGTTGAAAAAATAATACTATCTACTTACCCATTTTTCAGAAAGAAAAATAAACATTTAGATGTGATAAAAAAGGAGAAACAGCATGGTTTTTTGGAATAAGGATTTATTATTTTGTGAAATTAGTCCTACCACATATAAAATCTCTTTAAAAAAAGAAAATCTCAAACGACATATCCAAAATTTTAAAGAAGGAAAGAAATTCTCAAAAGTTCGTCAAGAAAAACTCCTACCTAACGTGGTTTCATCATACTCTACTCAGTTGATCAAGCGCGGTCCTGGTATTGATATCAATCTCCAGAAAGGCAAAGCAACTAACATTCATATTGCAGCCCAATCTTTAAACCATATTATGATTTACCCTGGAGAAGAATTCTCTTTTTGGAGTTTAGTTGGAAATACAACAAAAAGAAAAGGATACTTAGAAGGACGAGTCATTATTAACGGCAAAGTGGAACCCGGTATCGGAGGCGGGCTCTGCAATTTAGCTAATCTACTCCATCTTTTAATTGTTCATAGTCCCATGGAAATCACGGAGTTTCATGCGCATTCAGATGCACTAGATCCAGATAAAGGAAAGAGAAAACCATTTGCAAACGGAACATCTGTGCAATACAATCATCAAGATTACCGTTTTAAAAATCCAACTAACCAAATCATTCAATTACGAACATGGGTTGAGAATGAAATACTCTTCGGAGAACTACGAAGTGAAGCCCAATTCCCATTCATTTATCAAATTGTCGAAGAAAATCATCATTTTAAAAAAGAGGGAGAACATTATTATCGTCACTCCATGATTTATCGTGAAAAGCTTGATAGAATAACTGAACAAACATTAGAAAAAGAACTTGTTTTGAAAAATCATTCAAAAGTCATGTATGATCCCGATCTCATACCTACAGAAATGATTAAACAATAATCTAAATCTTCCGATATCATGAAAAAATGACTTAAATTCAAGGTAAAAGGAACTATTATGAACAACACACCTAAATTAATCGTTATGCTGACGCACAATGATCACACAGTTGAAAATGCTAGTGAAATTTTCGAATCATGTAAACACTCTAACGCTGAGTATTGGGGTTTTAAAGAAAAACCACTTCCTATTTCTGAAATGAAGTCTTTATTTTCAAAAATGAAATCTTGTGGTAAGACTACTTTTCTTGAAGTGGTTGAATATGACGAAGAAAGTGGACTCCAAGGCGCACGAATAGCTAAAGAATGTGGGTGCGATATTTTAATGGGGACTGTCTTCTTTGATTCAATAAACCAATTTTGTAAAGAAAACAACATAAAGTATATGCCATTTGTTGGACAAATTACGGATCGTCCATCTATCCTAGAAGGTTCTATCGAGCATATGATTTCTCAAGCAAAAGAATATCTAGCAAAAGGAGTTTATGGATTTGACCTGCTAGGTTATCGTTATACAGGGGACCCTATTGAGCTAAATAATACTTTTGTTCAAGCTGTCCAAGCACCCGTTTGTTTGGCTGGAAGTATTAATAGCTATGAACGTTTGGATGAAGTCATTGAAGCAAATCCGTGGGCTTTTACAATCGGAAGTGCATTTTTTGAAGAAAAATTTGGTACAGAAATTCATGAACAAATTAATAATGTTTGTAATTACTTAGAAAAATAAGCTTTATAGCATAAAAAGAAGACAAGCCTGGTAAAAAACTCAATTTCAAGAGAAAATGAAGTAAATCTTTCCATAATAAAACGCATATTATCAAACTTTTCATGTACTGACCCCAAAAAGTTAGACAATTAATTTATTCAAAGGATTTAGTTCTGTATTGCACAGGACTTAGTCCTTTTAGTTTTACCTTAATTTTCTTATTGTTATAATAGTAAAAATAGTAAATTGAATCAAAAATAATACATAATGTGGTATAGTCTTCTTATGGCATATTCAATAGATTTTCGTAAAAAAGTTCTCTCCTATTGTGAGCGAACAGGTAGTATAACAGAAGCATCACACGTTTTCCAAATCTCACGTAATACCATTTATGGCTGGTTAAAACTAAAAGAGAAAACAGGAGAGTTAAACCATCAAGTAAAAGGAACAAAACCAAGAAAAGTTGATAGAGATAGACTCAAAAACTATCTTACTGACAATCCGGACGCTTATTTGACTGAAATAGCTGCTGAATTTGGCTGTCACCCAACTACCATTCACTATGCTCTCAAAGCTATGGGGTACACTCGAAAAAAAAGAACCACACCTACTATGAACAAGACCCAGAAAAAGTAGCTTTATTTCTTAAGAATTTTAATAGTTTAAAGCACTTAGCACCTGTTTATATTGATGAAACAGGATTCGATACTTATTTTTATCGAGAATATGGTCGCTCATTAAAAGGCCAGCTAATAAAAGGTAAAGTATCTGGAAGAAGATATCAGAGGATTTCTTTGGTTGCAGGGCTAACAAATGGTGAGTTAATCGCTCCAATGACTTACGAAGAGACGATGACGAGCGACTTTTTTGAAGCTTGGTTTCAGAAGTTTCTCTTACCAATCTTAAACAAACCATCAGTTATTATTATGGATAACATAGAATGGGTAAGCTAGAGCTCTTATCTGAATAATTTAGGCATAAACTTTTACCACTTCCTCCCTACTCACCTGAGTACAATCCTATTGAGAAAACATGGGCTCATATCAAAAAGCACCTCAAAAAGGTATTACCAAGTTGTAATACTTTTTTCGAGGCTCTTTTGTCTTATTCTTGTTTCAATTGACTATAAATAAAAAAAGTGAACAAATGTCTACTAGGAATATCAGAAACATCGTGAGTTTTAAGCAAACTAAAAAGACTTAGCCCTGTACAATACAGAACTAAATCCTTTTAATAAATAATTGCTCTAACTTTTAAAATCCGTACGGCAATTCAAATTTTTATCTATTTGATACCAGACATTAGTTTTTCAATACGTGGAACGTAGAAGAATAAGATAATACTGAATACAATCGTAATTCCTCCAACAATTCCATAGTAAGCGACTTCAGTTTCGCTTGTATAAAATTTTACAATTTGAGCATTGATAGCTTGGGCAGCAGCATTACTCAAGAACCAGATAGACATCATTTGTGCTTGGAAGGATTTTGGTGCTAGCTTAGTAGTGACTGATAGACCAATAGGCGAAATCAACATTTCCCCCACAATCACAATAGCCCAACTCATAATCAACCAGAAAGGACTGACCTTAACATCTGTTCCAAAAAGCATCCCCGGTAACATCATCCACAAGAAGGATAAACCTGCCGCAAATATACCGTAAGCAAATTTCTTAGAAGAGGACGGTTGCTTGTTACCCATTTTCCCCCACAACCACGCAAAAATCGGCACATAAATCATAATGAAAAGTGGATTGATACTTTGGAAAAAGCTAGATGGGAACTGAATCTGATTTCCAAATACATTAAAGTAGAGTCGAGTTTGATCATCCGCAAATAGAGCGAGAACAACAGAACCCTGCTCCTCAATAGACCAGAAGAGGACTCCAGCGATAAATAGAGGAATGTAGGCAAATACTCGAGATCTCTCAGTAGCAGTTATTTTCTGACTAGATAAAATTTTGAAGAAATAGTAGATTGGAATGATTACCGCAATCACTGTAAAAATATTAACAATCATATCCACATTAAATTGGTGAGTAAAGACTAAACCTAAAATCACCAGAACAACCATGACAAGTGTAATCAGCAAGCGTTTAATCAAGGTCTGCTGCTCCTTCTGTGAAAGTGGATCAGTGGGGTAAAGACTTGATTCAGGCAGGTATTTCTTCCCATCTAAAACATATTTCACCAGACCAAAGAACATCCCAATGCAGCTAATGAGAAACCTAGATGGAAATTGACTTCCTGACCTAGATACCCCACTAGATAAGGGGCAACGAAGGCACCTAAGTTAATACCAAAGACAAAGATACTAAAACCTGCATCCCGTCTATCATCCTCTTTCTCATAAATTCCCCCAACCATATCTGAGATATTAGGTTTTAAAAATCCAGTACCAAAGATAATCAAGGCAATAGAAAGATAGAGAGCCACTTGTCCAAAAGGTGTTGCCAAAGCAATATGCCCTAGCATAATCAGAATCCCACCGTAAAAGACGGTCTTACGGCTTCCTAAAATACGGTCACTGACAAAACCACCGACAACCGAGGATAAAAATACCAGCGAGCCATAAATCGCCATAACCGATGCAGCTGTGGTCTTATCCATCCCCAACCCACCATCTTGCACACTATAGTACATATAGTAAAGTAGGATCGCTCGCATCCCATAGTAAGAAAAGCGCTCCCACATCTCTGTAAAGAAGAGGGTGGACAAGCCAATAGGATGTCCAAAAAATGTTTTCTGTTTTTCCATATATATTCTCCTTAAAAATATAATAACTCATTTTACAGAATTTTCAAACAAATGTCAAACAAATTCTGTTTATTTTAGAAAATTTTTTAGAAAAATCTATTTAGATTAGTTTACGCTTTATCTTCAATTAAAAAATATCAAACTTATCTATAAAATTATTAATGTGTAAAACTAAAATTATATTATCAAACAATCAACATTCCATTCTTGAATACATTCAAAAGCAAAAGAAGGAGAACTCTTGATTTTTAGATAAAAAAAGACATCCAAGAGAAAATTCTTGAATGTCTGTAAACGTTGATATAATCGTATTGATTAACGTTTTGAGGCAACTGATCTTGTCAGGTTGCAGCCACATTTGTAAGCGACTAAAGTCGCAACAACTGTGTCAATTGCACCAATTTAGTAAGAAAGTATAAAAAAGAACACCTCGAAAGGTGCTCTGTATAAGTATAGTAATTCTTTCGAATTAACGTTTACTAAATTGTGATGCTTTACGAGCTTTCTTAAGACCTGGTTTTTTCTACATTATGATATTTATGGTAAATTATCACTAAAATCAAGTTTTTTTAAGAGATAAATCCCCCATTTTTACATATATAATCCTTTTAAAAATCGAGAGGTTATCAAAGGGTTATCACTTTTTAGTTTTCGGAGCTTATGTAGTTGAGGAATACGAAATACTGTATCATAAAGATGATGTACAGTTTAGCAACAAATATACAGTTTCTTCATGCCAGTGCAATTTCTTTTTCTATCCTGAAGATATTTAAATCGTCCTAAATATTATTTCTAGATATTTAAAAATAATAAAACAAATTCTATTTTATTTCTAAATATTTGAAAATAATTACTGTTTGTATTATACTATCTTTGAGGTATCTATTTATGAACTATATTAAAAGACCACATTATTTAGACTTTTTAAGAAGACATCGTGACCGACAAATCATTAAGGTTGTAAGTGGAGTTAGACGAGCTGGTAAATCTGTTCTCTTTCAACTCTATAAAGAGGAGTTACTAGCAACTGGAGTAGACGAGAATCAGATTATACCCATCAATTTCGAAGATTTGAGTTACTATGAACTGCGACATTTTCAAACATTATTTGCTTATATAAAAGAGCGGTTAGTTGAGGAGAAAACATACTATATCTTTTTAGATGAAATTCAACATGTTGAAAAATTTGAACTGGTAGCAGATAGTCTATTCATCCTACCAAATGTTGACCTCTATTTGACTGGATCCAACGCCTACTTTATGAGTAGCCAATTAGCTACAAACTTGACTGGTCGGTATGTTGAGATAGAGGTTCTTCCTTTGTCATTTGAAGAATATCTATCAGGTCAAGCTCTCTCAAAGAATCTGAATACAACAGAAATTTTTGACAATTATCTCTTTAGTGCCTTCCCTTACTTATTGCAAACATCATCTTACGCTGAAAAAATTGACTATCTCAGAGGAATATATAACTCAATACTGTTAAATGATATTGTCACTAGATTGGGAAATCCAAACCCTACTATTATTGAGCGTATTGTCCGAACCCTTCTCAGTAGTACAGGTAGCTTAATATCAACAAATAAGATTCGCAATACCCTAGTCAGCCAAAACGTTTCAATATCCCATAATACTTTGGAAAATTATTTGACAACTTTGACAGACAGTTTACTTTTTTATTCCGTTCCACGTTTTGATGTAAAAGGTCGAGCATTATTGCAACGCTTAGAAAAATATTATCCCGTTGATTTAGGTTTACGACATCTCTTATTACCAGATCACAAAGAAGACATTGGGCATATCTTGGAAAATATTGTATATTTGGAATTAAGACGTAGGTATTCACAAGTATATGTTGGTAATTTAGATAAATATGAGGTTGATTTTGTTGTTGTAACTGATCTTGGTCACTACGCTTATTATCAGGTCAGTGAAACAACACTTGCTCCAGAAACACTAGAAAGAGAACTTAGACCACTAGAAGCCATTAAAGATCAATTCCCAAAATATCTATTAACAATGGATACGATTCAGCCAGCAGCAAATTACAATGGTATTGAGAAGAAAAATATCATAGATTGGTTACTAGAAAAATAGATAAGTACTGAACCTATAAATTGAGACACAAGAAAAACACTCCTGTCAAAATCTAGTGAAACTATGAACAGGAGTGTTTTGTTATGGCCGAAAAAGCTTATTCAGTAGAAACTAAGTTAGCCTTCATCAAAAGAAAAAATGATAGAAATTAAATAAGGTAATCATGCCTAGCCTTACAATCAAAAATATTATTCAGGTAAAGACCTAGTAAATACTGTATCAAAATTCTGGAATACATCATCATTTCCATCAAGATGTAGGAAAATCATATAGTTGTTGTAAAGGTATGAGCCCATTCAAAATCATCGATAAAAATAGCTATCTGATGAAATATCAGAGGTTTGTGCGACTGTAGAACCAAGAACTAAACGATCCTTTGTTCTATCAGATGTATCATTTGCTGCATCTACAGAATCTCTAGCTGGAATCAAAACAAATGCAAGATTACCCAGAGGATTATTATCTCCCGTATTCAATTCTAATAAAGGAAATTCTTTCTGTCTTGTAAATGTTTTAATTTCAAACGGTACCTGTTCGAAACGTCCAGTTGAAAGCTTACCTTCTTTTATTGTAATTGTTGCTCCTTTACTGTTCGTCCAAGTCCCCTCAAGACTTGATGTGTCGCCTTTCATAATTGCAGATACATCCGCTAAAATTGAAGTACTAGCTGTTGTAGACTTATAATCTTCTCCCTGATTAAAGTTTCTTAAATCATGCCATGTTACCTTTTCTAAGTTTACTCTATCTGATGTGATATTCAATAATTTAGCAATATCCGTACCTTGCCCAAAAATAAAGTTTGCCTTTTCTTTCTCTACTACATTGCCATCTTTTATTTGATAAGATGACGCCTCCCAATTAGGATTTGTTCCATATCCAGAGATAAACCTTATAGTACCATCTTGATAAATAGATAGACTTAAACGCATAGCTCCTACCGATGGCATCCCTGCTCCTTTAACAAATACTGGTTTATTGTTTTTCAAAGTATAGATAGATGAAATAAAACCTGATGATTCTCCAATAATCAGTTCTTCTTGTTTATCATTATTAATGTCATAAAAAGAATACTGAACTTTACGATTATATCTACTACCATCTGCTATAAAATTCATCACCATACGTTCTAAGCCTTCCGCCCCATTTATTACTGAATGTAGAGCATCGTAACCTTCAACAGATAATTTTTTATACTTGACAAGAATTTCAGCGTATTGCATTTCCGGAGAGACTTTTTTTATCATTTGATCACTTTCTTCAAATGCCCATCCTTTATCTTTATTAAAAATTACCGCACTCGTTAATTTCTCTGGCATACGATTTTTGAAATCATAAATCCAATTACCAACTGCTTCTGGTAAATCTTGAACTGGACGACCTGGCAAATAAAGAATAAATTCTTTTCCTGGGGATTTCTTATCTGCTATTCCGTAAGGTTCTGTTGTCTCTATTTTCACACCATTGACAATCTTTGTTGTTCCTGACTTAGGATAATCCAAATTAGTTAATGTCATCTTATATTCATAGTCATTAACTTTAATTAAATCAGTAAATTTACCTGTGAAATCAGAAACAAACACTTGACCATTTGGATGGTCCGGTCCAGTGTATCCACTTACCGGAGCATTGTAATTCCCTTTGATATCACCATCTTTAGAAACAGACATTACTGTGAACCACCCTCCTGCACCACTGGTAAAGATGAACCGTTTAATTAGTCTTTCGAAAATCTTTTCTTCACTTGTATCAGCACCAGTCTCATATGATGAATAATCTCTTATCATATGATCCATCATATGAGCATTAACAGGATTCCAACCTCCAAATCTTCCCTCAAACGTTTTTTCTCTCGGACCATATCCTAAGAGTGATAAAAACTCTCCTATATTTACATAATTACGAATATCACCTTCGTAAGAGTTTTTGTAAATATTCTTAGCTGTTCCTAGAGGATTAAATGTTCTAGTTTTAGGAGTTAAATTTAATAACTTTGCTGAATCATTAGCTACTAAGGCTAAACGACCACCTAAAGAATGACCCGTAATATAGTATTGTCTGTTTTGATATTTATCAATGATAGCTAAAAAATAATGAACTGCTTGTTGATCCTGTAAATGAATATCCGGAGAAGAAGTATTATTTTTCTTTTCATAAAAATTCCCTAGTAGTCCACCAGCTCCAGCTCCAATTAGACCTCCAACAATACCACCTAAAGCTAATCCTACCGGTCCACCAAGTGCTCCAATAGAAGCACCAACAGCTATTCCACTAAATAAGCCATCTCTTAGCGATAATTTGTTTTTATTTACAAAATAGGATAAATGATTTCCCCAATCTTTACCATCATCAGAACCTCTATATGAAATTACAATATTTTCGTTATTAATCCACGTAGATGCATCAAAACCACTACTTAATTCACTAGTAATTTCTTTATAAACATAATATTTTTGAAGCTCTTGCTTACGATTTGTAGTATCTAAGTAGCTATATGTAATTTCAATATGATCGTGAGAAGCTACATAATCTTCAAAAGAATTAGTCTGCTTTATAATGTTATCTAATTCAGCAATAACTTTCTTAATCTGATTTGTAGAAAATGGATCTTTTATTAATTTTAATAACTCATCTTCTATAATACTTTTAGAATCTTCTCCGTTTTTAAAAACTAGTTTATTTATAACACTTTTTAATTCAGAATAAACTATTTTGTTATAGATAGAGCTAATTTCTATAGGTATTAACTTTAATTCCTCATCTCTATTGGAGCCAGAATAAGTTTGAATATTTTTCTCCATTTTTTCCAATTGTTCTTTAAAAACAAGAAATTTGGATTTATATGCTAAATTTGCAAAGATAGATAAATCACCATCAAATAGTTCTTTATCCTTTGTATATTGCTTAAATAAATCTTTAGAAAGCTCATGAAGATATTGGTCATATTCTTTCTTGATTTCTTCCTGTTTATTTTTCGTAACTACTCCATCAAAATTGAATTTCTTCTTAGCATCTACTATCGTATACGGAGAAAAATGCTCCAACTTAGCTACAAGTTTATTTCCCTCCATGTGTTGTTCTTTAACAACTTCAAACTCCCATTTTTCTTTGTTAAAGTAAAGGAGAACAGGTCGGCTATCTGGTGTAAGGAGAGTTGGATTGATATCAAATGTTACATCAGCACTACTTATTGGTAATCCCGCTTTGAATTCATAAGCACTTCCAAGATATCCTGGAAGATTTTTATTTAACACCGGATGGTCATCATCAATCTTGTATAGATAGAATGAGTTTAACTTATTCGCTGGCAACTCTGTTGTAATCGTCGGTACAATGTTAGGGTCTACATTTCCTTTATCTGATTTGATGGTTTTAGAAAATTTCCTATCTCCATCATTGATACCATCTCCTTTAGAATCTTTCTTCAAAGGATTAAGACCTAATTCGCTTTCTAACCGATCTGAAACTCCATCACCATCGCTATCTAGCTCATTAGGATTAGTACCTAAGTCACGTTCAGCCTTATCATCTAAACCATCAAAATCTGTATCCTTTTGTAGAGCATTACTTTTGAAAATAGATTCATCATAATTATTTAAGCCATCTTTATCTAAATCCTCTAAATCATCTGTAATACCATTATCATCTGTATCAGGTTTTAAAGGATTCAATTTCCAAGCAATCTCATCATAGTCTCTCAGTCTATCTCCATCTGTGTCTACTTTCAATGGATTAGTTTTATAGATGTGTACCTCTTGGAAATCTGTCAATCCATCCTTATCTGAATCCGCAACAAACTTATTTGTAGAGTACTTATCTTCCTCTTCATCATTTAAGCCATCTTTATCAGTGTCTAATTTCTTTTCCAATTTGATAATTTGAGACTCTTGAACCACCTTATCTCCCAACCGAGCAGTTACCTTGTAGTATAAAGGTTGCTCAGTTGTGTCTTCCTCAGTGAAAACAGGTAACTCTTGTTTGGAGGTTACAGTTGTCAATTGATTTTCACTAGAACCTTTTTGAATACTATATACAAGACCTTCATTCGCTTTCCATTCGAGATAAATACCTCCCAAAGTTCTAAAAGCAGTTACATCTAGATCTTTCGGTAAGCGTTTTGTTCCAACTCTTTGCGTAGCTGTCAATAATGGAATATCTTCTTTTAAGACTCTTTCCGTCTCATCCTCTTTCCCATTTTCTTCTTTCTTACGTTTTAACTGTACTGTCACATAACTTGCCTGAATATCTGACAAACGACGTTGTCCTTCAAATAAGTTATTATCAAGAATCTCCGTAATCTTCATCTGCACCAACTTTTCTCCATCTGGTGCTATAAGATTTAGCAATGGTGTTCTTTCTTTTACCAACTCACGCACTTTTTCACGGTCGGTAACGACTGTTTTATTCTCAGATTCAGTAATCTCTACTGAATAGTAACCTGGGAGAGGAGTTTTTTGTGTTGTCGATTTAGAATCAGAAGCAAGAGTCGCCGCTGAGCTCGCACTTGATACTACCTCACTAGTAGTAGGTTGAGTTGCCGTTTTCTTCGTTCCAATCATAAGAACTTTATTTTGAGGTTCTTCTATTGTTTCTGAGATTGTTTCCTTTACAGTCTCTACATTATCGACTAGGGTAATCTTTTGAATAGAAACTTTCTTCCCAAGTTTCCCTTCTGTTTCTACCTTAGTCTCACCTTCAGCTAAAGAGCTATCCTTCTTAATAACCACTTCAAACGGAATGTCTTCTGTAGTACGCATGGTACGAATAACTTTTTTTGCTTTAACTATTGTAGGCTCTGCAATAGTTTCCAAGCTAGAGCTTGAAGCCTCAACTGGAGATGTAATTTCTTCTTTTTTATCCTCTCCTACTGATGATCCTGTTAAAGATGCTGTGCCTGTATTTTCAATTTTCTCATTTTTTTCAACTGTTGGCTTATCAGGAGTTGAAGTAGCAGTTGGAGTAGTTGTAACCGGCGTCCCATCTTCCACAACTTCCTCAGACAATATTTCCACTAATGTAGATGGGATAACAACGTTGGTTTCCTTAAGAAGATCCGTAGTTTTATTTTCTTCTGATACAGTATCTTTCTTGTAAACTTCAGTTACAGTTCGAATGATAACTAACTGACCATCCTGAACTTCTCGTGTTTTAACAGGTTGGCTCGTACTAATTTTTGTATAACCAGTAACATCTTCTAAAGTGTTCCCAGAGTCATCCACTTTGATAATTTTATCAATAACTTTAGGGTCAACAGGTTTCACTGGTTCATCTTCTTTTAGTTGAGTTATTGGTTTAATAGGCTCCACTTTATCTCTACTGTCAGCATGAATATTATCTTTCTCAGGATTATCCGTTGGAATAATAGTATCCTGCATTTTATTGCCCTGTGACGGAGGTTGGATTAGTGGTTTAATAGGTGCCACTGTAGCTTTACTACGACTATCATCAATAGTATCTTTCTTAAGTTCATCCGTCGGAACAATGGTATCCTGAATTTTATTTTCCTGTGATGGAAATAAAGTTGCTGGAGTAGTTGGATTCGTAACTACATCATTCCCATCAATGTAACCGACGAACTGATATCCAGAAATTTTCACTTTACCATCTGGGAACGTTGCACCTGCTGTTATTGTTTCAGTATGGTTATAATTTAACAAAGTAGCAACAGTCAAAGCAGATACAGTTGTTACTGTTAAAGCTCCTCCAACCAAAGAGATAGACAAAATACTCTTAACAATCTTCTTATCTGCTTTACCAGTTTTCTTTATGGTAAAAGCAACTAACAATAGACCTGTTCCAATAATAGAAGCCAATGGCAATACATTACTTCCAGTATTTGGTAAAGTATTATTTGCAGTATATTTACGATAGATAACAAACAGATCTGAACCATCTACAAGATTCTTTGGTAACTCGTTTACAATGAGTTTTTTCTCTGTTTCTGTCAACTCATCTGTAGTAGCATATTTATAGTTTACTGTTATAGCTGTTTCAGTGGCTGAAACTGTTTCAAGAGGAAGTGAAGAAAAGCCAATAATTCCAATAACGGCAGACACTGCACCAATTCCTGAAACTTTTCTCAGACTAAATTTTCTTCTACGTTCAGTTGCATTAAACTTATCTTTTAGTTTCATAATGATCTCCTTTTTATTGATAAGTTACTTCCGTATATTCAAAAAAATAACTCATCTTATATACATTTTATCCTCATACCGAATATTTTTCAAGTATTATTAGTATTTATTAGTAATTTATAAAAAATAAACTTCATCTCTTAATTTAAGGGGGCGATTCCCCAAAATTCAAATCACCTCAAAAGTACATACACGATGTGTATACAAACTTTGGAGGTGATTTTGGGAGTATGTATATACAGACTCTGAGCTCGCAAAGTCATAATATGAGAAATCTTTCCTTCTCGATAAAATAATCTAAAAAATAAATTTAACAAATAAATGATTGAAATTTAGTGGATACTCTTGATTTTTAGACAAAAAAGACATCCAAGAGAAAATTCTTGAATGTCTGTAAACGTTGATATAATCGTATTGATTAACGTTTTGAGGCAACTGACCTTGTCAGGTTGCAGCCACATTTGTAAGCGACTAAAGTCGCAACAACTGTGTCAATTGCACCAATTTAGTAAGAAAGTATAAAAAAGAACACCTCGAAAGGTGCTCTATATAAGTATAGTAATTCTTTCGAATTAACGTTTACTAAATTGTGATGCTTTACGAGCTTTCTTAAGACCTGGTTTTTTACGTTCAACTTTACGTGAGTCACGTGTAAGAAGTCCTGCGCGTTTCAATGAATCGCGGAAGTCTGGGTCTACTTGAAGAAGGGCACGAGCGATACCGTGACGGATAGCTCCTGATTGACCAGCGTATCCACCACCTACAACGTTAACGAAAACGTCGTATGAACCTGCAGTTGAAGTAACTGCAAATGGTTGGTTGATTACAAGACGAAGGTCAGCGTGTGGGATGTACTCTTCAACATCTTTTTTGTTAACAGTGATTTTACCAGTTCCTGGAACAAGGCGAACGCGTGCAACAGCGTTTTTACGACGTCCAGTACCTGCATATTGTGCTTGTGACATACTTTATTGTTCCTTTCCTTAGATAAGTCCTGAAATATCAAGAACTTCTGGTTGTTGTGCAGCGTGAGTGTGCTCAGCTCCAACAAATACTTTCAACTTCATACCTTGAGCGCGTCCAAGTGTATTGTGTGGAAGCATACCTTTAACTGATTTCTCGATCAAACGTACTGCATTTTTAGAACGAAGTTCACCTGCAGAGATTTGTTTCAATCCACCTGGGTGGTTTGAGTGAGTGTAGTAGATTTTATCAGTTGCTTTTTTACCAGTCAATTTAACTTTTTCAGCATTGATAACAATCACAAAGTCACCTGTATCAGTGTGTGGTGTAAATGTTGGTTTGTTTTTTCCGCGAAGTACGCTAGCAACTACTGCAGAAAGACGTCCAAGTGGTACATCAGTTGCGTCAACTACGTACCATTTACGTTCAACTTGGCCTGGTTTAGCCATAAATGTTGTTTTGTTCATGATTTCTCCTATATATAGTTCGATTTTTGTTTACGGTGATGGGTGTTCCTTCCCATCGAAAAGTATTTGGAAGGTTCCGGGGCCTTTCAAATGGGGTAAACAATACCGCCTACTATAATACCAAATTTCACCCCTAAAAGTCAATAGATATGAAAAATATTTTTCTGAATTCCACTCTTTTTATCTCTAAAAAACCTCGCTTTCGCGAGGCTCTCCTATTTATAAACTAAGGCACGTTTAAAAGTTTTCCAAATTCCTAAATCATCCGTTTGAAGGACTAGGCTAGCATACATGCGTCCGATAAATCCTGTTGCTACCACCGCAAAAATCACTGTAATAGCAAGTGAAATCCATGCTTCTACTCCCCCTGCATAGCCATTAATGGTTCTAAATGGCATGAAGAAGGTCGAAATAAAGGGAATATAAGAACCAATCTTCAAGATGAGATTGTCACCAGCTGCACCTAGAGCTGTCACTCCAAAAAAACCACCCATAATTAAAATCATCAAAGGCGACAAGGCTTTTCCTGAGTCCTCAGGACGAGAAACCATAGATCCTAGAAAGGCCGCCAAGACTACGTACATAAAGAGACTGACTAAAATAAAGAGCAATGTATTCAGCGAAAATGCATCTCCCAAGTGATCCAAAATACCAGACTGAGCCAAGAATGGCAAATCTTTAAAGAGCAGAATGGCTGCCAGACCACCTACAACATAAATCCCAATATGCGTTAAAATCACCAGAAACAGAGCCATCATCCGCGCATAGAAATAGTGACTAGCCCTTATGCTAGAAAAGACGACTTCCATAATTTTGGTGCCTTTTTCACTGGCAACTTCCTGAGCCGTTACACCCGCATAGGTAATCAGGATCATATAAAGAAAGAATCCTAAGGCTCCTGCCGCCATTGTTTGAATAAACTTTTTATTTTCCTTGGCTTCATCAATCTTTTCTGTGAATTGAATTGTCTGCGCTAAGCGTTTTTCCTGCTCTTGAGACAAGGAGGCAGTTGAACGATTAAGCTGATTTTGTAGTTCATTGAGTGTACCTGTAACTGCAAATTTAATTCCATTTTCAAGCGAAGTTTCGCCATGATAAACTGCCTTTAGAACACTATCTTCTTGATCAATAGTCAAATAGCCTTTTAATTTTTCATCTTTAATCGCTTCTTTTGCACTTGCTTCGTCTTTATAGTCAAAGTTAACACCATTTACATTCTTCAGTCCTTCTGCTACAGACGGCACTGTTGTCACTACTGCCACTTTATCATTTTTAGCCATTGAGGAGCCTTGGAGATAGGCAATTCCTACAGAGATTCCTAAAAAGAGGAACGGCGAAATCACCATAAAGAAGAAACTCCACGATTTGACATGTCGAAGATAGGTTTCCTTGATTACAACCCACATATTTCTCATACTTCCACCCCTGATTCTAGTTTAAAGATTTCATCGATTGTTGGCGCTTGCTGGTCAAAGGTTGCGATATATTGCCCCTGAGTCAAGATTGGGAAGAGTTCTCTTCCGGCACTCTCGTCCTCCAAGATCAATTTCCAACTGCCTTGTTTGGTCAAGCTCACCTGCTTGACATGAGGAAGGTTTTCCAATTCTTCCTTACTTCGCTCACTTGAAACAAAGAGACGCGTTTTCCCGTATTGATTGCGGACATCCTGAACTGGTCCATGCAAGACCACACGGCCATCTCGGATCATGAGAATATCGTCACAAAGCTCCTCGACGTTGGTCATGACATGATCAGAAAAGATAATGGTTGCTCCACGCTCTTTTTCCTGAAAAATGACTTGCTTGAGCAATTCAGTATTAACTGGGTCCAAGCCACTGAAAGGCTCATCCAAGATAATCAAGTCTGGTTCATGAATCAGAGTAATGATGAGCTGAATCTTCTGCTGATTTCCTTTTGACAGACTCTTGATTTTATCTGTCAGCTTCCCTTTCACTTCCAACCTCTTCATCCATTGAGGGAGTTTTTCCTTGACCTCCTTGGCATCCATGCCTTTTAGAGTCGCCAAGTAGCGAACTTGTTCAAGAACTGTCAATTTAGGCATGAGACTGCGTTCTTCAGGAAGATAGCCAATCCGAGCGTAGGTCTCCTGACGAATATCCTGACCATCTAGACTGATTTCTCCTTGGTATTCTAAAAACTTCAAAATACTGTGGAAAATCGTTGTTTTCCCAGCACCGTTTTTCCCGACTAATCCCAAAATACGACCTGGTCGCGCTTGAAAGTCAATACCAAACAAAACTTGCTTGGATCCAAAACTTTTCTCTAGACTTCTTACTTCTAGCATCTTTCACCTCCGAAATGTCTTGCACTCATTATACTCCTTTTTGATAGCCTTTACAATGGTTTCTGTCCTTTTTTATAAGACTATTGCTGTGTAAAATATGGCCTGGAGCACTTTTATACTCAATGAAAATCAAAGAGCAAACTAGGAAGCTA
>NZ_VMMF01000005.1:0-65817 GCF_013277075.1 Streptococcus sp. 959 | reverse complement strand
GGAGTTAAGTGCGCTTTGTCTTTAACTGGAACTTTCTCGTCTGGTTTCACTGGGGTGAATCCTTGGTTGACCAAGTCACTTCCTGGAATTTGGTGACTGATGCCGGTTGTTGGATCTTTCAACGTTGCGGTGCCGTCTTCGCCTACAGTGACTTCCTTACCTGGGTTCTTCGCTTTGACTTTGTCTTCCACTTGTTTTTTCTCTTCTGGAGTTAAGTGCGCTTTGTCTTTAACTGGAACTTTCTCGTCTGGTTTCACTGGTTCGAAGTCTTTAGGCTGCGCTGTAACTATTTTTGGATCTGATGGTCTACTATCACCTTTCGTAGCTGTTGCTGTTACCTGACTTCTATCTTTAACACCTTCAGCTGGAATTAACAACGTTCCTGTTCTTGGATCAACAGTTACTCCTGCTGGCTTATCTGATGATGACCATGTTCCATTTTTAGCTTTAACTACTGTTACTACTTTAGAATTTTGTTGCTCATCTGTGTAGTTAACAATTACTTTATCTGCATCCCCTGTTGGTGTTACTGTTACTGTTCCATCTTTTGGTGCAGTTGCCATTGGTGACGTTGGCTTAGAATCACGTACTTTAAAGACTTTAGAAGCATCTAATCTATCTGTACTATCGTCTTTATAGGTCACAATCACATTATTACCATCAACTGTTACAGACTTAATTTTATCGCTAAAGGTTGGATTAGCTTGTTTTACAGCATTCTCAATTTGAGTCGCATCTGCACTATCTAATAATAATGGTGTTCCTGGCGCCTGTGCATCATATTTAAATGTTTGAGGTTTCCATACAAATCGAATGCGTCCAGGAGCTCCTACATCATTAGCATGACCTACATGCTCATAGTTAGTATTTCCACTTGGATCTTCTGCAAATACATAACGAGTAATTGATTTTTCACCTGTAAATGGCTGATTATTAAGATTTCCACTTACTGTAATTGTTGCTGGTTGGTTTTCTGAAGTTGGTGTATCTGAATGTATTTTAGTCGCTGTTAAATACAAGCCGTTGCTACTTCTACCACCCAAGTAACTGTTATCCTCTGTTCCTAAACCTCTTCTATCATTAGCCGCAAACGCAAGATATGATTTAGATATTTTTCCAGAGTTATCTTTTACTTTGATTGTAATGTTACTTGTTTCCCCGGAATATACATATACTTCTTGTTTGTCTGCATTATCATAAGGAATTTCAACTGTTGGTCTAATCTTATCGTTTGATTCAACTAACTTATCTCCAGATATTTGATGAGATATCCTTGATTTAGGATCAGTTACAGTAGCAGTACCATTACTTGATACTTGCACTTCTTTACCAGGGTTAGCATCTGAAACTTTTTTCTTAACCTGATTAACCTCATCCGGTGTTAAAGACGTTACTTTTGTAACAGGTGTCTTAGAAGGAACTTTTGGTGTGAAATCTTGGAAAGTAGCAACTTTAGCATCACTTGGTTGTGAGATATTTCCTGCTTCATCTGTTGCTTTTGCTGTAACATTACCTTTAGGAATTTCCTTAGTCGGATTGATAACCGCTTTACCACTTGCGTTCGCTACACCTCGTCCTAGTTCTTGACCGCCATGATCATATACAACAACAGATGCACCTGGTTCTGTATCTACTTCAATTTGAGTTCTAGTTCCAGCTTTATCCGTCAAGTTAGTTGGAATCGTTGGTTTACCTGGAGCTACATTATCTAGAACAACATTATCAGATGTTTTTGCAACACCTTTTTGCACAGATCCTCTACCTTGGTGATTGTAAGTAATATCTCCGTTACTTCCTACAGTTACTTCTGACTTATTGATACCTGGATTAGCTTTTTCATAGGCTGTTTTAACTCTCTCTTTATCTTCTGGAGTTAAACGATTAATATCTTTTACAGGTACTTTCTCTCCTTTATTTGCTAGTACATATTGACTAACCTCTTGAGATGACCTTATTCCTGAAACTACCGTAATATCTTTATTTTCTGCAGTAGCTTGAATTCTATCTAGGGTTTCAAATCTTGTACCTGAAGGTAATTCAAAGGTTACACTTCCATTTGAATTTGGTGAAATTCGTACATTCGCTGCATTTTCTAACGTCTTATAACGTCCAGAGCCTTCCTTTTCAATTTTAACTTTTTTCCCTTGAATAACCGCAGAGATAATATCTGTTCTGCCTTGCGGAGTAATAGTTACGCTTGTTGAACCATGATTAGGTTGCTGAATGGTCAAAGCTTGCGGTGCAGGTACTGTTGCTTGTTTTGGAGCACTTGCATCTGTTGTATTATCACGATTATCAGTTGCTTTTGCTGTTACATTTCCATTTGGAATCGGTCTTGTAGGATTAATAGTAACTCGACCACTTTCATTTACCGTACCTTCTCCCAGTTCATGCTCTGAGTGATCATAAAGTTTCACCTTAGATCCTGGGTCTGCTGATACAGTTATAGGTGTTTGAGTATCCGCCTTATCTACTAAGGATGTTTCTATTACTGGACGTTTTTGAATCGTATATGATGAAGCTACTTTATCTACTGAATTATCGGGATAAGTGATGGTAACATTCCCTTTTTCATCCACTGAATAAGTAGCCTGATCTAATAATGCTCTATATGCTGCATCTGCATATGTTCTATTATTTTTCTCTTTAATCGCTGCAATGATTTTCTCTTTTTCTGGACCACTCACAGCATTTGGATTGTCTACAGTAATCTTTTTATCAATAGAAATATCATATTTCTTCGCTACTTCAAGGACGGTAATATCCAACTGTACAGTTTTAGTTTCTGATGGATTTTCTCTACTAGCTCGTCCCTCTCTTGCTTTACCTATAACAGCATAGATAAATCCATTAGTACCTAAAGGTTGATCCATAGCTATGGTACCACTTGTACGTGCTGTCATATGGTTCGTCTTATCAGTACCAGCTGATTCTCTAAATTGACCAGTGTGTTTCAGTCCTTTTACTGAATATGGATCACTTGGTATCCAGAATTTCTCAATAGCGTTAGCTGCTGCTTGAATGGTAACATCAACAGTGTCCCCTCGATAAGCTACTATATTCGTTTTGCTAATTAAGATTTGAGTATTGGTTGGTTGCGCTGGTTGTTTATGAACTGCTGGACCTACACTTGGAACAGTTCTCGTAACTGTCACAGGGTCACTTTTTGCTGATTCTTTACCTCCAACAGGTGTTGAAGTCGCTCTAATTTGCCCTTCAGGTAAACTATTTCGAGGATGTACCGTGGCATATCCATCATTTCCAGCCTGAGCTTCTCCTATTAGCACATCATTATTATCGTAAAGTTTTACTGTTGAACCTACTGGTGCTTTTACTCTTACTTCCGCAGGTATACTTGCTTTACCTGTTAAGTCACTCTCGATATGAGCTCCAGATGTTAATGGAGCCTCTACTACATTGACAGGTTTCCATCCCTCAAGACTTCCGTAACCGCCTTCTTTCATATTTGAAACAACAGACGTTTGAGAGCCCACTTTCATATCACTATTCAATTTAAGATTAATGATAGAATAAAACTTATTACTTGTATTATCGACTGAAGTAACAGTAGCTAAATTACGTTTCTCAGGAAGAACTTGCCAAGCTTGGTTAATCGCAGTACGTCTAATCCCAATTTCATGTTCTTGATTATTTGTATCCCTGTATTTCAAGTAAGCCATACCCGCATCATGTGGTACATATAGCTTGAGATCGCGTTGGTTTGAAACCAATTCATTGGTATGTCCCGGCGAATAAGCAATCCATGAACGCCCTAATGAAACATCCACATTCGTTGCTTCACTCTCTTTGCCATCAACACTTTGAGTTACTGTTATCTTATCTTTCGGTACAAGTTGTTCTCCAGTATCTGATAGATTACTATTTAAACCAGCATCTAGTGAAACAACCCAATGACCACTTCCATCAACTTTTGTCTTCTTAAAAGTATTTCCATTTTTCTTAACAGAAATAGTCGCTCCTGGTTTCCCAGTCCCTGATAATTGATTATCTGTTGACGGTACAGTCTGCATACGTACAGTATCGTTGGTTCGAGTATAGTTGTGGTTAACAGTAGGAGCGCCTACTGCATTGACATGGATACCTACAGCAGGGAAGTCTGAATTTCGACTTGTAATCGCCGCCTTACCATTTAAGCCAGAATTTTCAAGAGTATTCTGTACAATAGCGGTCGCAAAGCGAGCAAAAAGATTGTGATGTGTTCCTCTAGTAGTTACTTCATAGACTATTCTATCTGGCACAGCTCCACCAATAAGTTTGTAGTGACCAATAAACATCTTATAATTAGAGAAAGGCGTACTAGCAGGGCGTCCTCTGGAAATTTCTCTCTCTTCTAGTACACTACCACCAGCTCCACCTCTTTCTACTACACGAATATTTTCAATAGTATCATCTGATGTAACTGCAATACCAGCCCAAGCATGATTCTTATGAGCCGGACGGACAGCCACTCTCCAAATAGTACGATCACCATCAATGTCATAATGAAGATTTTCAAACTGTTTAACTCCATCACCACTGATAGTACCTGAGTCGAGATTTCCAGCTACAGAACGATCAATTGATCGAGCTGCATAATGAGCTATTCTAAACCCAGAATAACCTTTTTTCTTCTTATCAAGAACATCCTCTGTCGCCTCATCTACAAGATTACTTTTCGTATCTATCGGCAACAGTTTATTATCTTTGTTTGGCAGTTCTAGACTATTAGCTTCCTTATCTACCTTGTTTAAGCTTCTATCGGAAGCTGTCACAGTAGGTTTTGAGCTATCTCTAGAAGTTTCTTCTTTACGAACTTCAGTAGCAGCCTCATTCGTGCTCTTATCTTCTAGTAAAGAATCCTTAGCATTGCTACTTTCAGCCTGATTAGCAGTCTCGTCTACCGCTTCAGCAGAAGGCACCTTACTCTCTTCTTTCCGCTCAGGTTGACTAGCACTACTTTCTTGCTCTTTTAATGTTTCTATCAGCTTTCTAATTTTTAGAATATGTTGATCAATATCCTCTGATTTAGCATCCTTATCAGAAAGCAAACGTTTGCTTTCATCAGTAAGCTGAAGAAGCTGATTAGACAATGGAGCAAGTTTACTTTCTTTTACCTTAACTACAATATCTTTAAGCTCATCCATCACTTGAAGAAGGGCTGATTTATCAACAACTTTTGTAGTTTTTTCTTCCAAATTCCTTTCAGCAAGCTCTTGACTATTTGGCAAGGGTTCTTCCTTAGCCCTACTCCTACCCTCATCATTTAGGGTCTTCTCAGTCGCTGCTGTATCAGGGGATACAGATAGACTATCTGCTCTAGCTACTCCATTTGCAAAAAACAAGAGGGCAGCTATAGCTACACTAGCAGCACCAAAATGGTACTTTCTAATCGAATAGCGAAAAACTTTTTCACCATTCCTATTATTCTTATGTCCAAACATAAATTTTTCCTTTCTATTTTTAAAATGACATAACTATATATAGTTTATCACAATAAGTTGATATAGTAAAATGATATCTGTAATAAATAATTAACAACTATAGAGTATTTTTATAACGAAGCAGTTCCTAGAATAGTAAGATTTTCGTTGAAAAAAGAGCGATTAATACATGACAAAAAATCTTTAAACTATTGATTCCTGTATGGATAAAATAAGTTCCACCGCTTGTATATATATATATATATATATATGCAAACGGTGGAACTACCCTCTATGTATGAATTTGTATATTTACTAATTAGGACTAAACTATAAAATTTTAGTAGCTTGATTTTTACAAAAATAGCAATTATCCTTATTAAAGAAATATCAGAAAATTTAATATAAAAACATCAAATGCATCAAATCAATTTATGACAAACACACCTTATATTCATGTAGATTACAGCATACTATAGACGATAAAACCTCAATTCAAGAAAAAATAAAAAAACTTCTCATCTATTACACTCATCTAACTGAAGCGCATAAAAGACATATTGTAATCGATCTTTATAGCTGATACTCAATGAAAATAGAAGAGTATGAGCAATATGAAAACACTATATCATATTTAAGTCGCAATAGTATAACACGACTTCTAAAACATTGTTAGGAATTATTTTGGACAATCCTAGACTCAATTCATTATCTTCCAATCTACTATAATAAACTTATGCTCAATGAAAATCAAAGAGCAAACTAGGAAGCTAGCCGCAAGCTGCTCAAAGTATAGCTTTGAGGTTGCAGATAACGCTGACGTGGTTTGAAGAGATTTTCGAAGAATATTAGTAATCTACAAAAGACTAAATGTAAGTACTCCAGTCTTTAGAACAACATAAAAAGGTTGCCCAAACGGACAACCTTTCTGTACCATTAATATAAATCTAAATAGTTATCAATTTCCCATTGTGAAACGAAGGTTGCATAACTTGCCCATTCGATTCGTTTGGCTTCAAGGAAACTAGTATAGATATGTTCTCCAAGAGCCGCTCTGACAACTTCATCTTCAGTCAAAGCCTTCAAAGCGTTGTGAAGGGTTGATGGAAGGTCTGTAATGCCAGCTTCCTTACGCTCTTCTGCTGTCATAATGTAGATATTTTCTTCGATAGGAGCTGGTGCTTCGATTTTGTTTTCAATACCATGCAAACCAACTTCCAAAAGAACCGCCATAGCGATGTATGGGTTTGCCATCGGATCCACTGAACGTAACTCAAGACGAGTTCCCATGCCACGTGAAGCAGGTACGCGCACAAGTGGCGAACGGTTACGACCAGCCCAAGCAATGTAAACAGGCGCTTCATAACCTGGAACCAAACGTTTGTATGAGTTAACGGTTGGATTCATGATGGCAGTATAGTTGTAAGCATGCTTGATCAAACCGCCAAGGAAATGATAGGCCGTTTCTGACAACTGCATTCCTTTTGGATCATTTGGATCAAAGAAGGCATTGTTTCCTTCTGCATCAAACAGGGACATATTACAGTGCATACCTGACCCAGCAATACCAAATTTTGGTTTGGCCATAAAGGTTGCATAAAGCCCGTGTTTGCGAGCAATGGTTTTAACAACAAGTTTAAAGATTTGAATCTTATCACAAGCACGGAGAACTTCATCGTACTTGAAGTCAATTTCATGCTGTCCAACCGCAACCTCGTGGTGACTCGCTTCTACTTCAAATCCCATTTTGGTCAAGACATTCACAATCTCACGACGTGTGTTGTCCGCAAGGTCCGTAGGCGCCAAATCAAAGTAGCCACCCTTGTCATTTACTTCAAGTGTTGGGTCACCATTTTCATCCAGCTTAAATAGGAAGAATTCTGGCTCTGGTCCAAGGTTGAAAGATTTGAATCCTACTTCTTCCATGTGACGAAGAGCTCGTTTCAAATTGCCACGAGGGTCACCTGCAAATGGTTCACCTTCTGTTGTATAGACATCACAGATTAAACCTGCAACACTTCCATTTTCATCCCCCCAAGGGAAGACTGTCCATGTATCCAAGTCTGGGTACAAGTACATATCTGACTCATTGATACGTACAAAACCTTCAATAGAAGATCCATCAAACATCGCCTTGTTTGACAAGACTTTATCTAACTGTTCATCTGTAGCAGGAATTTCGACGTTTTTCATGGTTCCCAAAATATCTGAGAACATGAGACGAATAAAGGTAACATTTTTTTCCTTGACTTCACGACGAATATCTGCAGCTGTGATTGGCATGAGTTTTCTCCTTAATCTATGACTACTTGCGGTTGCCTAACCGCGACCAAAAGGTGATCGTACTGAAGCAAAACGCCCCTGTTGGAGAAGTTCATTGTGAAGCGCACGACGCACCTCAGTCTGACTCACCACTTTCTTGGACTTCGCTTCACGTTCAGCATATTTTTTCTTAATGGCAGCGATATTATAACCTTCTGAGATATAATCTTTGATTTCGAGCAAACGATCCATGTCATTCAAGGAATACATGCGACGGTTCCCTTCGTTTCGATCAGGTTTAATCAACTCTTGATCTTCATAATACCGAATCTGACGCGCCGATAGATCTGTCAACTTCATAACACTGCCAATAGGAAAAACAGCCATGTTTCGGCGAAATTCTTTTTCCTTCATTTACAATTTCCTTCTTTCTGTCTATTATAGTCTAAAAAAAGACAAACGTCAATTGATAATGTTATAAAATGTAACATTATTTTTCTTTTTTCTCTAAAAGGAGTCGAATACGATCAATATCGTAATTTACGAGAATTGCAACAAAAACTCCCATAAACGTTTCTGATACACGCGCAAACACGTACAAAATCGTTTCTCCAGTAGGAATCGATAGGGTAATGATTAACATGGCTGCTACACCACCAATAACACCTGCTTTGTTATTCATAGCTACATTTGTCATAATGGTTAACATGGTGCAGATAGGAACAACAACCAAGGTTACCCAAAATGCTTCATGGAAAACGGTATTTAATAGGAAGAAGACCAGGGCATAGAGGCCACCGATACTATTTCCTAGAATACGCGAAGTCCCAAAATGAACACTCTTGTCAAAACTCTCCCTCAGGCTAAAAACGGCTGTCAAAGCACCAATTTGAAGACCTTTCCAACCAAAAAAGCCAAAAATCAAAAGAACTAGAAAAACAGCAATACCTGTTTTAAAGGTTCGCATACCAAGTTTGAACTGGGATTTATCGAATTTATATTTTTTAAAATAACTCATAATCTCAACTTTCTATTTCCATTTTATCATAAATTAGGTGATTTTATGAGCAATAGTTGAGAGGAAGCGTTTTTATTTTAAGCAAAAGAAAAGAGGAACTTTCATCCCTCTCTTCTTTGATTTATTTATGAAATCTTATTTTTCTGTCAAGGCTGCAAGTCCTGGAAGAACTTTACCTTCAAGGAGTTCCATTGAAGCCCCACCACCGCGTCACAAATACCTCCACTAACACAAAAAGGTGACATAGCCACCTTTTTGTTAACGTTTCAGTTTTGTTCCTTTTTCTACAAAATCAGGATTTTGTAGAGACAAACGGGCTGAAATTATTTTTCTGTAAGTGCAGCCAAACCTGGCAATACTTTACCTTCGAGAAGCTCCATTGAAGCTCCTCCGCCCGTACTAATCCATGAGAACTTGTCTGCACGTCCAAGGTTGATCGCTGCGGCAGCTGAGTCACCACCACCGATGATTGATTTAACACCTGGTTGTTTCACGATAGCGTCCATCACACCGATTGTACCAGCTTGGAAGTCTGGGTTTTCAAATACACCCATAGGTCCGTTCCATACAACTGTTTTAGCACCAGTCAAAGCTTCGTCAAATTTAGCGATAGATTTTGGACCGATGTCAAGACCAAGGAAGCCTTCAGAAACTGCTTCACCTTCAGTGTCACGCACTTCAGTGTAGCCAGCAAATGCGTTTGCTTCTTTTGAGTCAACTGGCAAGATCAATTTACCGTTTGCTTTTTCAAGAAGAGCTTTCGCAACATCCAATTTGTCTTCTTCTACAAGTGAGTTACCGATTTCGATACCTTGTGCTTTGTAGAATGTGTAAGTCATACCACCACCGATAAGGACTTTATCAGCTTTTTCAAGCAAGTTTTCGATAACACCGATCTTGTCTGAAACTTTTGAACCACCAAGGATAGCTACAAATGGACGTTCTGGAGTTTCAACTGCTTCTTGGATGTAGGCAATTTCGTTTTCAAGAAGGAAACCAGCAACTGCTTTTTCAACGTTTGCTGAGATACCAACGTTAGATGCGTGTGCACGGTGAGCTGTACCGAATGCATCGTTTACGAAGATACCATCTCCAAGTGATGCCCAGTATTTACCAAGTTCAGGATCGTTTTTAGATTCTTTTTTGCCGTCAACATCTTCGTAACGAGTGTTTTCAACCAAGAGAACTTGTCCATCTTCAAGAGCGTTGATTGCCGCTTCCAATTCAGCACCACGAGTGACACCTGGGAAAACAACATCTTGACCAAGTTTTGCTGCCAAGTCAGCTGCTACAGGAGCAAGTGATTTACCAGCTTTATCAGCTTCTTCTTTCACACGTCCAAGGTGAGAGAAAAGAATTGCACGTCCACCTTGTTCGATGATGTACTTAATAGTTGGAAGAGCTGCTGTGATACGGTTGTCGTTAGTGATTACGCCATCTTTCAATGGTACGTTGAAGTCAACACGAACGAGGACTTTTTTACCTTTCAAGTCAACGTCTTTAACAGTAAGTTTTGCCATGTTACAAAAACCCCTTTATTTATTTTATTCGAAACTATTATATCACACTTTGGAAATATAAGGAAAGATTTCACAAGATTTTTCGATATTTAATCTTCATCTTCTTTTTTCTGTTTCAAGGTCAAGGCTAAACTAGCAAGACCAAGGCTGGCCAAGCCTGCTATTAGGGCTTCATTAGCATCAACTGTTCCTGTATTTGGCAATTGTTTGCTTGCTTCTTCTGATTTAACTGCCGTATTTTGGGCTGGTTTTTCTTGTGTAGGCGCTACTGCTGGTTCAGTTTTTACTTTTGTGCCAATTTCAACAATTTCTGGAATCGCCTCTTGGATGACTTCTGTTGAACGAAGGCGACGCTGACCGTTTTCATCAACTTCAAAGACATATCTTAACAGACCATCTCGTCCCTGTATGATGACTCGTTGTTGCCCAACTAGCAACTCAGCATTTTCATGTTCTTGACGGTCAAAGGCAATCTTTTCCTCTTGGACTTCCAATTTAGGAGCCTTTTGTTGGTCAGACGCTGGTTGATTATAAGGTTTTGGAAGGTCTGTGTTTTGTGGTGCTGGATTGGCAGGAATTAGAACAGTACCCACTTCCACAATTTCAGGACTTGCTTCTTTCAAAACTTCTGTAGAGCGAAGAGTACGATTGCCTTGACTATCTACTTCAATCAAGCGACGAATTTGTCCCTCAACTCCTGCTTGGACAAGTTGACGCTGACCGACTGGGAGATTTGGATTTGGACGTTCTTGGTGTTCGAAGGCAAGACTTGTCTCTTCAACTTCTAATTTCGGAGTATTCACAACCAAATTCTTGACACCTTCAGTTGGTTCCTTACTTGAAAGAACTTTTGTTCCAATCTCAGTAATTTCTGGAACAGCTTCTTTAATTACCTCTGTTAAACGAAGAGTGCGTTTCCCTTGGCTATCTACTTCAATCAAGTGACGAATTTGTCCCTCAACTCCCTCTTGAACTAGTTGATGTTGACCTTTAAGAAGGCTTGCATTTGGGCGCTCTTGACGTTCGAAGGCTATTGTTTCAGTTTCCACAACTAGTCCAGAGAGGGCTTCAACTGTTGGGGCTACTTCATTTGGATCCTGGCTACCAACGTGATGGCTTTCTGCTGCAGGAGCTAGTTTCTTATTCAGCTGTTCTTTCATGTCCGCAAAAGCTTGTGGAGTTGGTGCTTGTGAGACCAACAAAGCCTCTACTTGCGCAATTAATTCTGATTGAGGATATTTTTCGCGGATGGATTCGAGTAAACTTTCTAATTCTTTCCTAGCAGCCTCATAACGCTGATTGCCATCCAAGTTTGCGCCTGCTTGTTTCAATTCATTCAAAGCCTGATTAACGTCTTCTTGACTGGCACCATGGTTTTCTGCAACAACTTTCGCTCCATTGAGCTTCTCTAGTAGCGTCGCTTGTTTGTCCTCACTGGAGAAGGTATAAGCAACCGTTGACTGACGACCTTGGACAGCAGTAATTTCTTGTTTGAGGTACTCGTCGTTAACTGCAGCCTTTGGAGAGACCAAAACATCAAAATTAACTTCGCGTCCTTGGTAATGAAGCGTCAAAGTTTGACGACCAGTCTTTTGAGCATCGTAACCAGTAATTTCAACCCCTTCATCAGCAAAGGAATGTTCTTCCATAGTGTCATTGCTATAAGCCACTGCAAAGCGTCCTTCAGACAAGTCTAAGCTATCTCCAACTAGGTAATCTTTTTTGGGTGCCTGACTTACTTCAATTCCCAAAATAGTTTTCGGACTTGCTTCATCTTGGCTAGTGACAGTCACTGATAAATTAGCATTCACCGGTTCTCCCAAATATTGTAAAGTAAGATTTTGTTCTCCCTTATGATGCGTATCAAAGCCTGATACTGATACACCTGCGTGAGTTAGGCGAATGAGTTGGTCCTCAGCTCCTCCTTCATACTGAACTCGAAGAACACCACCTCTAAGGTCCAAATCTTCCCCTTCGGCGAAGCTTGTTTTCTTAGGTCCTGTTTCTAGGCTGACTGACTTGATTCTTCTGTCATCTTTTGGAACGGAAACTGCTAGGACATTACTAATTTCCTTGCCTGGCAACTGGGTACGATAGTAAAGAAGACCCGATTGATTTGTCAAATCCAATGGTGCACTTGCTAGGTCTCCTCCAACTTCGCTCTTCAAGGTTGCAAGCGGAGTTTGAGAATTTGGATTGTCATAAACAGTAATGGTTGCTCCAGCTGGTACATCTGCAAAGCCAACTTGTACCTTGTTATTGCCTAAAGTACGAGCTGCAGCCTTGGCCATCGGAATATTGACACTTTCTGTATCAAGCTTTTCATACATTTTCCAGTTATAGATACGAATAGCCTTCCATGGAGTTCCATTGTCAGAAGTAACGACATTCAAGCGCCAATCTTGAGCTGTGATAGGTTTATCAAGGGTAATATCTGTAACATGGGCTTTATTGCCACGAACTTCCTTAGCCAACTTCCATTGACCATCCGCATCTTTATAATAAAGGTCAAAGTCTTTGGTGTTCATCAAACCGTCGTTTACAGATTCTCCACCAGCTCCAGCATGGTCCATCACCCATCTAACAACTGTGCGTGGCTGGGTCAAACGAATATCCACACTACCACTTAATTGTCCAGAAGACCACTTGTCAGACAGACTGGTAATGGTACCGTTCAACATACCTTCAATTCCTTCCCCACCTTCAGTCTTAGGGAAAGTACTATCAATAACAGTTGCACCCGGAACGATATTTTCAGCTAGTGGTTTTGGTAGACTGGTATCTTTTACAGTCATACCCCAATTAAAGGTTGTTGTTGCAGCTTCTGAACGAACCCCATTTTTACCAACGGCTACAACCTTCAGTTCTTGAGTTGTACCTTGAGCACTTGCTGAACGGCTAACTTTTGGTAGATAAATAGTTGTAGAAGATGAACCAGTTAGTAATTTCCAGCTGTCTCCATCTTTTTCGTAAACTTCATAGAAATCTGCATCCTTGTTTCCTTCAAATTGCACAACCGCTTCTGCTTCTTGGGCATTTTTAAGAACCTGTTTGGCTACAGCTACTGTTGTCGGAGCCTGAGGAGCATCTTGATTATTGCTGATGGTCAATTGCCCCAGATTGAATTGATAGCCTTTTAAGTCTTTGTCATTTTCAAAATACAGTCTAATACCGTAGATTGTTTTACCTGCTAAGGCACTCAAATCAAAATCATCAGTAGTCCAGTTATCTGAAACTGTCAATTCTTTACGGGCAGCTTCATCGCCGTAGGTATAATCTTTCTTGGTTGCAAATTCTACATAAACCTTGGTTCCCTTGCCTCCTTTGTGTGCAACATGCAATTTGGTTGTATCTGTCACCTTCAAGCGAGTAGAGTACAAATTCACATCTTGCTTGGTCGCACTTGAAAGATCCCCTGCAAATTTGAGAGAAGTTCCACCATTATAGGCATCTTCAAAATCATAGCTTGCTTTCAACTTATCACCAGTTGATTTTTGCCACCAGCGCCATGTCGGAAGAACACCTGAAACTGAACGGTAATTCCACTCAGAATCCTTAGAAACCTTACCATCTACGAACCATTTTCTACCATGACCTGTATTAAAGGAAGTAGTAAAGGTGTGACCTACTGCTGGCGTGCGGTCTGCAACTAGGTTAGCAATACCATACCAATCTTTGTCACCTGGTTTTTGACCAGTAGGGTCACCTTGGTAACCGGTAAAGAAGATGTCTTCATTTTTATGATAATCTTCACCCGTTTTTCCTAAACTTGTAATGGTATCTGGAGCAAATAAACCAAGAGAAAGGCGCAATTTCCCATTTTCATCTAAAATGTCATTCCATTTAACCTTAGTCTTGTAGGAACCGCCCTGCTGCAATTCCAAACCTGCAAATACATCATAAGGATTACGACCAATCCAGTTGGCAGTTGCAATAGTGTAATCATTCTTAGCCTTATCCCAGTTAAAGTTAGCAAAGAAGTTGTCTGCTGGAACCTTATCTCCTTCTGGTTGCATGAATTGGTAGTTGTATTCTCCCAAACCATCTTGGTGGTAACGTCCATAGTTATAGGTCATGGCATCGTACCAAGAATACTTGATTGGGTGGTTTACTTTAGCAGCATATTCCTTGGTATAGAGCATAAACTGGCGCATCTTTTCTCCAAGAGGTTCAACCAAATCTCCAGTTGTTTCTTGGTTGATGAAATAGCCATCATAGCCATAATACTTGGCCATGTCTACCAATTTACGGGCGATTGGGAAGCTACCATCTGCGTCTTGCTTCAAAGCTTCAGCAAATTTTTCTTGGTCTGCGATACTATTTGACCAGTTGAAGAAGAGTGTACCATATACAGGAACCCCGTTACGGTGACCTGCATCAATAATGTCAGGAGTTGGTACGAGACCTTCCCAGAAGACCATTGAATCTAGATATTGCCAATAGTCAAAAGCATAAGCCTTGAACTCTTCTCCACCAACAGAAGCGTGGTCTTTCGCTTTAGAGTTGGTGTTTGATAGGGCTTGAACTTTTGCTTCCTTGCTAGCTTTTTCATTGACCAAATGACCTGTCCGACGTGGAGCGAGGGCAACAGAACCACGGTTGATAATATCATCTTCACGCGCACCAGGTTCCCATTTCAACAAATCTTCCCAAGAATTAAATTTGATTTCCTTTGGTTTTAATGTTTTTTCTGTATTTTTAGGGACATCTGGCTGGACTTCTTTTTCAGTCTTATTAGCTTCTGCTGCTGGCTTAGACTCATCCGCTTGGCTAGCCGCTTCAGGCTTTGCTTCTGTTTCCTTTTCAGACTTAGGTTTTGCTTCTGCAGATGGTGTTTCTGCAACAACCTCACTTGCTTTTTTCTCTGGTTTAGCTGCTCCTGCAGTTTCAGTAGTTGCAGCTTCATTGCTTGCTGGCGAAGCAGTGTCAGATGCTGTCTCGACTCCTTCTGCCTTTTCTAGCTTGTTTTCTCCAGCATGTTCCCCTTCATTCTGCTTATCAGCTTCACTAGTTGGATGCTCGCTATCTCCTGAAACAAGCTCTGTATTAGCTCCGCTATTTTCAGGAACAGCTGTTTCTTCTGCCAAGGCTGGACCAGCAAACAAAACAGCCCCAATCATCAGCGAGCAAGCCCCTACTGATAACTTACGAATACTGTACCGACAACGTCTTTCAAAAAATGGATTCTTCATTTTCTCCTCCTAAAAGATTGATTTTTTGTTTTAAAGAAAGCGCTTAACTTTCTTCGTAAAATTTTTATCCCAATCACAGGGACCAAGATAATTCCTCCCTCATTTTAAAATATTTCTTTTAAATGTCAATATATCAGAGGAAATACCTATATCTAGGTTAAAAATTGGTAAAATTAATATAACTACAGTCTTTCCTAACGAATTTTCTTTCTAAAATCTTAGCTTAACACTTGTTAGATTTACTTTTATCCTTTAAAATAGAATAGGAGAAATTCCGTTATTATTTTTCGGAGGAAAAAGAAATGTCCATTAATTGGCAGGAAATTTTATTTCACTTTTTAGGTGGTCTGGGACTATTCTTATATAGTATCAAGACCATGGGAGACGGTTTGCAACAAGCTGCTGGAGATCGCCTTCGTTTTTACATTGACAAGTACACCAGCAATCCCTTTTTAGGTGTTCTAGTCGGGATTGTCGTGACTGCCCTGATTCAGTCAAGTACAGGGGTGACAGTTATCACGGTTGGACTGGTCAGCGCTAGTCTCCTCACTCTTAGACAGGCTATCGGAATTATCATGGGAGCCAACATCGGAACCACCGTTACTTCCTTTATCATTGGTTTCAAGCTTGGTGAGTATGCTTTACCCCTAATTTTCCTTGGAACCATGTTCCTCTTCTTTACAAAAAACAGAACAGCAAACAATATTGGGCGCATCCTGTTTGGTGTAGGGGGAATCTTCTACGCCCTCAACCTCATCAGTGCCGGTATGAGTCCTCTTAAAGATTTACCGCAATTCAAGGAATACATGGTAACCTTGGGACAAAACCCTATTTTAGGAGTTTTCGCTGGTGCAGTGATTACCGTTCTCATCCAAGCTTCTTCTGCGACAATCGGGATTTTGCAAGGTCTCTATGCAGGTGGCTTCCTTGACCTTAAAGGTTCGCTACCAGTTCTCTTCGGGGATAATATCGGGACAACCCTAACCGTTATCATTGCGGCAGCAGGAGCCAATGTCTCTGCGAAACGCGTTGCTGCAACCCACGTCACCTTTAACGTATTAGGAACTATTCTTTGCTTAATCTTATTAGGCCCCTTCACTGCAATGATTGAGTACTTCCAAGCACTCCTTCACCTCTCACCTGAGATGACCATCGCCTTCTCGCACGGTGCCTTTAACGTAAGTAACACCATTGTACAATTTCCATTCATCGGAGCCTTGGCTTTCTTTGTAACCAAGCTCATCCCTGGTGAAGACGAAGTTGTCAAGTACGAGCCACTTTATCTTGATGAGCATTTGATTAAACAAGCTCCATCAATCGCTCTCGGAAATGCGAAAAAAGAACTCCTTCACTTGGGAAATTATGCTTCTAAAGCCTTTGACCTTTCATATAACTACATCATCGATCTCAATGAAAAGCTTGCTGAAAAAGGCCATAAGACAGAAGAAGCCATCAATACTATTGATGAAAAATTGACTCGTTACCTTATTACTCTTTCAAGCGAGGCCCTTAGCCAGAAAGAAAGTGAAGTGCTCACCAATATCCTTGATTCATCCCGCGATTTGGAACGGATTGGGGACCACGCAGAAGCGCTAATCAATCTAACTGACTATCTTCAACGTAAAAATGTTGAGTTCTCTGAAGCTGCTTTGCAGGAATTGGCTGATATCTATCAAAAAACCACTGGCTTTATCAAGGATGCCCTTGATAGCGTGGAAAACAATGATATTGAAAAAGCGCAAAGTCTGATTGAACGCCATAAAGAAATCAACAATATGGAACGTGTTCTCAGAAAGACCCACATCAAACGCCTCAACAAGGGCGAGTGTTCAACGCAAGCTGGGGTCAACTTTATCGACATTGTTTCCCACTACACTCGTGTGTCTGACCATGCTATGAATTTAGCTGAAAAGGTCATTGCTGAACAAATCTAAGAACCAAGAAGCTATCCTAAATGGGATGGCTTTTTCTTCTCCTTAGCAATAGTTGCTTTTCCACCATACAAAAAAATGCTTTGATCCACAATGGAATCAAAGCATTTTAAAGAGCTCTCCGTACATAAGCGCAGAAGCTGCAGTTCCTCTGTACTTGGATTCTTCTCTTTTAATAAAGCGAGCCAAGTTGAGCAACTCAGGTGCCGGATGTTTGGGATTTAGGAGCAATTCACGATTGACCAGGCCTGAGAGACGAACTGCCAGCAATTGCTCATTTGTAGTAGGCAGTTTTTTTGCAGTCTCTAAGAGAGCAGCAACTAAATCTTCACTCAAATCATGTCTAGCATGATTGTAAAGATCTTTTATAAGGCTTTCTAGGTTTGGTTCTACCATCCCTACCACCTCCCTTATGTTTAATAATGTTTAATCAAATCAACCGTTGAACGATCCAATTTCTTCACCAAGGCTTGCAAGAAAGCTTGCGCTTCTAGGAAGTCATCCATTGCATAGAGGGTTTGGTGAGAATGGATATAACGGGCACAGACACCGATAGTTGTAGATGGGACACCACCATTTTTCAGATGAGCTGCGCCAGCGTCTGTTCCGCCTTTACCACAGTAGTATTGGTACTTGATACCAGCTTCTTCAGCCGTTGTCAAAAGGAAATCCTTCATTCCTGGGAGAAGCAAGTGACCTGGATCGTAGAAGCGAATCAAGGTTCCATCTCCAATCTTGCCTTGACCACCATAGACATCACCTGCTGGTGAACAGTCAACTGCGAGGAAGACTTCTGGGTCAAACTTGGTTGTAGAGGTATGAGCACCACGCAGACCAACTTCTTCTTGGACGTTAGAGCCAAGATAGAGTTCATTTCCGAGTTTTTGACCTGATAAAGCTTCAGCTAGCTCACTCACCATGAGAACCCCGTAGCGGTTATCCCAAGCTTTTGAGATGATATTTTTTTCATTCGCTGTCAAGATAGCAGAGCTATCAGGGACAATGGTATCACCAGGACGGATGCCAAAGCTTTCTGCCTCAGCCTTGTCCGCAAAACCACCATCAAAGACAATATCTGCAATGGCTGGCATGGTTGGTCCACCCTTTCCACGAGTCAAATGTGGAGGAACAGAGCCTGAAATCACTGGAATTTCACGACCATCACAAGTCAAGAGTTTGAAACGTTGGCTGCTGACTACCATAGGATTCCAACCACCGATTTCTACGACACGGAAGGTACCGTCTGGCTTGATTTCGCTAACCATAAAACCAACTTCATCCATGTGAGAAGCGACCAAGACACGCGGTGCATCCACAGCTTCTGAATGTTTAATCCCGAAAATACCACCCAAGCCATCTGTCACCACTTCATCCACATGCGGTGTCAACTTTTCACGAAGATAAGCACGGACAGGCGCTTCATGACCTGAGATCGCAGCAAGTTCTGTTACTTCTTTGATTTTTGAAAATAATGTTGTCATTTCAGTTCCTTCTTTCTTTCATCCATTTTACCACTTTTTATAGGAGAAGGATAGTGGGAAGGTAGATTTCTAAATTAGTATCCTAATCTGCTTTCTACAAATCATATCTTATTTTCTAAGTAGAAAAAACAGTATTCCCTTATATACGAGGGAAGGTCTAAAAAACTATAAAAAATATTTGACAAACAATTATATATATGATAATATTAATATATTGAGTAATTGAATATGAACATATTATTAGTAAACGGATATCAAAAACATGATTTCTGTAAAGGAGAACTTAACTTTAGCTTATACAATATTTTTTTAAATAAATTACGGCACCATCATAATGTACAGCTCTCTTCAGTAGAATCATATGATGTTATTGATGAAAGAAATAAGTTTTTATGGGCTGACCTAATTATTTTTCAATTCCCAATTTATTGGTTTAATGTTCTAGGGAAATTAAAATTGTATCTTGATAATGTATTTGAATATGGACAGTTTTACTCATTTGCTGATAAATATGGAACTGGTGGACTCATGAAAGGGAAAGAATATATTATATCCTCAACATGGAATGCACCAGAATATACTTTTAATGATATTAATGAATTTTTTAATGGTAAAAGTGTAGACGAAATTTTAATATCATTTCATAAAGCAATGGAGTTTTGCGGATTTACACAAAGAGAAACTTTATCATTTCATAATGTAGTAAAGGAACCTAACTTTGAACAATACAAAACAAAACTAGAACAATACATTGATGACAAGATTAACAAATAATTAGTTTTAATATTGAAAAGGTGTAAATGTTAACAATATTCAACTTTAAAAATAAATTAAGTATCCCTGAACAATTAGAACTGTTAAAACTTTTCAATAAAGGAAATGTTAAAACAGAATTAATTATTTCACCTATAATTCCTGTTAATGACAATGAATATTCTTTTTCAATTGCTTCGCAAAATATTGCTATCAAGGGGCGAAATGTAGGTGATTTAACCTGTGAGCATCTCAATTACTATAATATAAAATATGCATTTGTTGGCCATCTAGAACGTCAAAAATTCTTAAATGAAACAAAAGATATTATTCGTTCAAAAATAAAACAGACAATAGTTGGAAATATAACTCCTATTATTTGTTTTGGCAAAAATAAAAATTATATCGATGAGATACATCAACTTTTATCAGGAATTCAATTTCAAGGCAAAGAAATTATTATAGCATATGAGATTTTAAGTGCAACATTGAGTGGGGAAAAAGACTACAGTTTAGAAGAAATTTCTAAGCATTTAACTATGCTAAAAATGTATTTGTTCTTATCTAGTCAAATATATAATTTTAAATATAAATTAGTATTTGGAGGAGGTCTACAGTGCGAAGATACCCCTAAAATTGTTGAATTAGGATTCGATGGAGTATTGATTGGAGATCGAACAAATACGTTATTAGAAGTATTTAATTTTTTAAATCAAAAAGAATTTTCTAATTAGTCAAAAATTAAAAAAGGAAAAAATCATGACCAAAACAATTCTTGTTACAGGTGGAGCTGGCTATATTGGCTCCCATACCGTTAAAGCTCTTTTAAATGCTGGCTATCAGGTGCATGTCCTCGATAATCTCTCTACAGGAAATCGTTCGGCCGTGGATAGTCGTGCTAGCTTTAAACAACTGGATGTTTATGATGCTAGTACCCTAAAAACTTACTTAGAAGAAAATCAAATTGATGCTGTTCTGCATTGTGCAGGTGAAATTGTTGTGAGCGAAAGTATTGAAAATCCAAGCAAATACTTCACTGCCAATGTGGCAGGTATGAACCAAGTTCTCAAAGTCTTATCTGAAGTTGGCATTCAAAAAATCATGTTCTCTTCGACTGCATCTCTCTATGGTAATAACTGTATTGACAAGCCAGCAACTGAAGATACCCTGCTCGACCCTGTCAACCCCTATGCAGAGACAAAACTGATGGGGGAACGAATGATTTACTGGATGGCCAATCGCTACGACTGGAAATATGTCATTTTCCGTTACTTTAATGTAGCTGGGGCTGAAATGGATGCTTCAAACGGGTTGCGTGTGAAAAATCCAACCCACATCATTCCCAACATCAACAAGACTGCATTGGGACAAAATGAAAGCCTAAAAATATTTGGAGATGACTACGATACACGTGACGGTTCATGTATTCGGGATTACATTCATGTCTTGGACCTTGCACAGGCACATGTTAAAGGGATGAATTACCTCTTCCAAGAAAACAGTTCTTCTCAAATCTTTAACTTAGGAACTGAGAAAGGATATACTGTCAAAGAAATCTTTAAAACTGCTGAAGAATTACTGGATCAAAAAATCCCACACGAGATTGTTGCGCGTCGTGCAGGTGACCCAGCCAGCGTCCTAGCAGATGCATCAAAAGCTAAACAATATCTTGATTGGAAGGCTAGCTACTCCCTCGAAGATATTATTTTATCTGATTATCACTGGCGTGTTAAAGAAGGTAAAAACATTTTGGAATAGGATAACAGAAACATCAATAATAAATAAAAACACAGATAGATGGCACTTAGTAAATACCAAGTATCATCTATCTGTGTTTTATACATTAGAATACAATCTTACTTTGAATTTTTTTTCAAAGTAAAGTGGTCTGGGACGGGGTCCTTGCCTGTTTTCGACCAGGGATGACAACGTAAAATCCGAGCCAAGCCCATTAAAACACCCTTAAAGCCATGTTTTTCAATAGCCTGAATCATGTAATTTGAACAAGTCGGCTCAAAACGACAAGAAGGTGGAAAGGCTGGTGAGATAAAACGTTGGTAAAAGCGCACAGGCGCTATTAAAATTCGGTTCATTATTTCTTAGTTACAGCCATGGTGTGTAGTTGGCTGATTTCTTTTTTATTCAGACGACGGGATTCTCCTGGACGGAGTCCTGTCAAGTCTAGATGTCCAAAACGGGTCCGTGACAACTTATCTACTTGGAGACCGACAGCTTCAAACATCTTTTTAACCTGGTGGTTACGCCCTTCATGGATGGTTAACTGCACCACAGAGCGATTTTTAACTGGATCCACTTTGAGAATCTCGTAAACAGCTGGCTTGGTTTTCTTTCCATCAATCTCAAGACCACGGGTCAAGGGACGGAGATTATCCTTATTGGCCACACCTTTAACACGCGCGACATAGACCTTGTCAATCTCATTACGAGGGTGAATCATCTCATCCGTAAAATCCCCATCATTGGTCAAAATCAAGACCCCTGATGTATCCCAGTCCAAACGTCCAACTGGGTAGATACGCTCTTTTACATTTGGCAAGAGGTCGACAACCGTCTTACGACCCTTATCATCTGTCACACTGGAAATCACACCGCGTGGTTTATTAAGCAGATAGTAGACCTTTTCTTCGTTGTAGATTGGTTGACCTTCTACTTCGACCTTGTCAGCAGACTTGATGGTCGTTGCGAGTTCACGTACTACTTGGCCGTTGACCGTCACCAAGCCTTGCTTGATCAACTCTTCTGCTTTTCTCCTACTGGCCACACCTGCGTGGGCAATATATTTATTGATTCTCATCTTCTTCTATCCTTTCACCAAATAATTGGCTTTCTTGGGCTTGAATCTCAAGCTCATCAATCACTGGTAATTCTTCCAAATGGTTAATTCCCATGTAATCTAGGAAATAATCCGTAGTCACATAGAGGTTGGGGCGACCCAAAACCTCCTTTTTCCCGTCTTCCTTTATCAAATCAAAGGCCTGCAACTTTGCCAAGGCTCCACTCGAATTGACCCCACGAATGGCATCAATTTCTATCCGAGTAATGGGCTGTTTGTAGGCAATGATGGACAAGGTTTCAAGGGCAGCCCGAGATAAACTCTGGTTGATAGGTGCCTTAGAGTATTCCTTCAAAATCTCTGCAAATTGAGGCTTGGTCACCAATCTATAAGCGCCCCCTGTCTCAATCAGAGCCAAACTGGAATCTGGGTCCTTTTCATACTTCTGGGCTAATTTTTCTAAACTCTGTTGGATGCCTGTCGGTGGTAGAGAGAGGAGTTCAGCTAACTGGCGGACTCTAATCCCATCTTCACCCGCTACAAACAAGAGCGCTTCTATTTTTGCTAAAGTACTCATCTTTCCTCTCTATCAAGTCTAGCTTTGGGCCACTTGACTTTCTTCCTTCTTTTCCATGAGATAAATATCTCCGAAACTTTCCTCTTGCACGAGAATCAACTCCTGGGTTTTGATTAACTCTAGGGTTGCCAAAAAAAGGGTGATAACCTCTTGGACATTCTGGGCTTCCTTGAACAAATCCTGCAAGCGCAACTGATCTCGTCCAGTCAAGGACTCTTTTACGATGACCATCATGTCCTCAATCTTATACTCATCCCGCAAGATAGTCGTGTGATTCTGTGCAAACTCCTCTTTTTTCTTGGCTAGGATATTTGAAAAAGCCAAAAAGAGGTCAATGGTCGTCTTGTCATGCACAAGCTCCGCATCTTCGTAAATCAACTCTGTCGGCGCTTTGGAATAATACTGGGCCCGATCTTGGTGCTTGGCTTCTAAGTGCTCCCCCAAGAGCTTGAACTTGCGGTATTCTTCGATTTGAGAGAGAAGGTCCTGCTCCAGGTCATCTTCCAAATCTGTCACTTCTGCTACCTTTGGCAAGAGCTTGCGGCTCTTAATCAACATGAGTTGACTGGCCATAACCATGTACTCACCCGTCACTTCCAGACGCATGGCCTGCAGGGTTGAGACATAGGCTAGGTACTGTTCGATGACTTCCGTAATAGGCACATCGTAGATATCCATCTGGTACTTAGAAACAAGGTGCAAGAGCAAGTCCAGAGGCCCTTCAAAATCTTTTAGTTTAATATCCATTATCTATATTTTTCTAAAGTCAGGACTGTTTTTAATCCTAGTTTTTTTGCAATTTCGTACAAATCGACCTTGTTTTCAATTTGTCGTAGAATGAACTGTTCCCGCAAGGCTTGGGCTGATAAGGCTGGAAAACCTTTCTCCTTGACAAAAGCTTCTAACTGTCGAAAGGCCCACTGACGAGAATAGGCTTTCCCTCCCCTTTCAAAGAGATAGGCCTGCCCCATCAAGGGTTCTAGCTCTGAAAGCAAGGTCGTGGGAATGGTGACAATCCTCTGTTGGGAAGCCTTCTGGATTCTCAACACTTGAAAATCCAGATTGATATCTGCAACCTTAAGGGCTAAAATCTCACTTGGCAAGAGTCCCATTTCTAAGATAAGAAGTGCCAGTAAGCGTCCTTCTAGATAATTACTTTCCTGCCAAAAAGAGTCTAGGTCTAAGAGTTCCGGCTTTTCGGTCTTCTTTTCAGCTTGTTTAGCTAATTCCAATCGGTAAAAGCTATCCACTTCTCCTTTTTGATAGAGAAAGTAGAGAAATTGGTTACAGGCCGAAAGTTTTCGCTTCTGGGCGCTGATTTTTAGATTGGCTAGCTGGGCTTGGTAAATCTTGAGACTGGTCTCAGAAATCCGCTCGCCTACTACGTCTAAAAATTGCTCCAAATCATACTTATAGGACTGCTTGGAATTGGCAGATAAGCCCTGCTTTTCCTCTAAAAAGGCTGAAACCCTATCTCTCATCTCCATCGAATCTCGTATTCCTTACTAAAGTCATGCAGAAGAGCATTGACAGCCTTGAGGATAGACTTGCGCGTAATAATCCCTTGGAAAATCCCCTCTGCGTCCACAACCGGCAAAAAAGACTCATCTACCAGCTTGTGCAAGACCTCCGTAATGGTAAAATCAGGCGAAACAACCGCTACATTCCTTTTCGTCATATGAACGATATCCGTATCTGCCATGATTTCTTGGCTCAGGTCATGCTCCATCTGATAAGCCATAATATCTCTGAGCCCAATAGTCCCAACAAACTGTTTTTCATCTGTTACAACGGGAACACGGGTATAGGTCATCTGACTGAGCAAGAGGGTCGCATGATCCGCATTGTGGGTATCAATCAACACAGCTAGATTTTCAGCAGGGGTCAAAAAAGTTTCCTCTTGACCCAACAAGAAAGTTTCAAACTCCTTGGCAATCATCTGCTAAACTCCTTGGACAAGCCTGGATACACCTCGTGGTCTCGTGTCAAAAAGTCGACTTTGAAATAACTGTCATCAATCTCCACACGAGCATAGAGACATTCTCTGATAGTCCCACGTGGTTGGCTGATGGATCCGGGATTTAGAAAGAGAGTCTTGCCTTCCATCCAAGCGCTTGGCACATGCAAGTGACCATAGAGGCAGATATCGGCTTTTTCTTCCTGAGCCCAGTAGTCCAACTTTTGAAAGTTGAAATTGATGTCAAACAGGTGTCCATGAGTTTGGATAATCTTGGTCGAACCAAGCTCAGTCACCAACCGTTCTGGGTAGCCTGCGTAGAAGTCCATATTCCCTTTAACGACATGGATACTCTCCCAAAGGGGAGAATCAGGGCGCAATTCAGAATCTCCGTTATGAAAAACGGCGTCAACTTTGCCCACATAGCGATCACGGATTTCTTCCACAATCAAGCTATCGCCATGAGAATCGCTCATTACAATGATGGTTTGCTTTGCCATGATGGAAATACCTCCAAAAGTTTCTTAACGGCTAAGGCACGGTGAGATTGACTATTTTTTTCTTCAAGGGTTAATTCAGCTGCTGATTTGCCTGTCACTCCCACAAGGAAGAGGGGATCATAGCCAAAGCCATTTTCACCCTTAGGTTCAAAGTTAATGTAGCCTGGCCAGTCAGCTTCAACAACCAAACTTTCCTTGTTTGGACTGGCTACGACTAGGGTTGTATGGAATTGAGCCGAGCGGTCCTTGAGTTCAAAGACCATGGCCAATTCGTGCAAGAGTTTAGCATTATTTTCACGGTCAGTTGCTCCCACACCTGCGAAACGAGCTGACCAGACGCCTGGCAAGCCACCAAGGACATCGACTTTAAGTCCAGAATCATCTGCCAAAACCATCTTGCCCGTTAATTGGGAAATGGTTTCCGCCTTAAGGCGGGCATTTTCTTCGAAAGTCATGCCTGTTTCTGCTACTTCAGGTAGGTCAGGATAGTCATTGAGATTTTCCACATCGTAGCCTAGCTTGTCAAAGATAGCTCGAAATTCCTTGGTCTTGCCCTCGTTACGAGTCGCAATCAACAAGGTTTCTCTGACCTTATTTGTTTCAAAGAAATCATGAACATTGACCCCTTCTTTGGGCAATTCCACATACAAGAGTTGGCCATTTTCAACCAAAAGCAAAGCTCCCTGACGTTGGATGACTTCTAGATTGCGACCTGCTTCTTGGTTTAGTATATCTACCACAAAAGACAATAAACGGTAGCGAGAACCATAGCGTAAAACAGTAACTGAAATCGGGAAACCTCGTTCCTCGTCTCGAAAGATTTTGGCCAATCCAACCAGAGGGAAATCCAAGTCTTCATCAGTCAGCGTCCGGACGCCACCAAAAATACTATAGGACCCGACATACCAGTCCTGGTCATCCTTGTATTCATAAATTTTATTTGTCATAATTCTACATGCTCCACATGAATTTCTTTTTCCAGCCATTCTTCACCTATTTGGGCAAAACTTTGGCTGCTAGCTGTTGTGTAAAAACGGTGTTGGAGTGGTCCAGCATCGCGACCACGATTGATTTCAAAATAATTGAGTAAGACTGAGATATCCCGTACGCACTCTGCCCCACTATCAATGAGCTGAACCTTTGGCCCCATGACATTTTGAATAATGGGTCTGAGAAGTGGATAATGGGTACAGCCCAAAATCAGGCTATCCACCTTTCCTACCAAGGGACGCAGAGTTTCATAAACCACTTTCTTGGTGACACTGGTTGACAGGGCACCTGACTCCACCAAGGGGGCAAACTTGGGACAGGCCAAACTCTCCACCTGTAAGTCCGGATCCAGATCATGAATTTTCTGACGGTAAATGTCTGATTGTACCGTCATGGGCGTTCCAATCACTCCGATTTTCCCACCTTGGCTGGACTTGATGGCTGCCGAAGCTCCTGGCAAAATCACACCTAGAACAGGAATGTCTAGTTGAGCCTTGATTTCTTCCCAGACGACCGCAGTCGCAGTGTTACAAGCAATGACAATCATCTTGACATCCTTGGTCAAGAGAAAGTTGACCAACTGCCAAGTATATTCACGAATTTGCTCAGCAGGACGGGGACCATAGGGCGCCCGCGCCGAATCTCCAATATAGACGATTTCTTCATGGGGAAGCTGGCGCATGAGCTCTCGCACAACGGTCAATCCCCCGACACCCGAATCCAAAAAACCAATTGGTCGATTATCCATACAGTCTTCTTTCTAGTCTTCTTTCTGATTGATAGTTCATTATGATTACTTGTCTGTAAGAACTGAAGGACAGCCTCATCAACAACTATCTCTCTTAATCATAATCAAATATCAATAGAATGCAAGGAAAATGTCTTATTCCTAAACCATAGCCAACATAGTGAGAAGTCTGGAACTTTCATCCCAGACTTTTCCTTATTTATTTTTTCTTTTTATTGTTAGCAAGGGCTGCTTTTTGTTGGCGGATGATTTGGTGGTAAACTTGTTGTACCTTGGCTTCGCTTGGTTTTTGACCATTTGCACTCAAAAGAGTACGAACTGCTTCAGCATTCAAACGTGGGTTGTCAGCGAATTCTTTTTCAATTTGCTTACGAACCAAGTACATTCCTCCAAGAGCTCCTCCTAGAAAAGCTAATACAATCAATACAATTGCTAAAAGTAAATCCATCATTTTTCTCCTGTTTCTTTTTGAGTCCCTTTCATTATACCACAATCTAGCCACCCTGACTAGTTTGTTTTACGCTTTCAGAGATGGGTAGGCTGTAATTAAAGTTGGCTTATCTTTCTAGTTAAAACTAGAAATAATATAAAAAATACACTCCCTTACCATTCATTTCCTCCACTTTTTTAATACAAAACAATATCAAATATATATTCTTCTTAAATCCCCTTGACAATACCTCGTTAGCTCGTAAAATTAGATTAACAATACAATATAGAAATAAGAAAGTTCGCTTTTTAAAAAAATGAAAGCGCTTTTAATTAAGGAGGTTTCTATGGAAAAAATTTGGAGGGAGAAATCCTGTCGCTACAGTATTCGGAAGCTAACGGTCGGCACAGCCTCTGTTTTGCTTGGAGCGGTTTTTCTAGCTAGTCATACCGTCTCTGCTAATACTATCGAAGTAAAGCAAAACGAGCCTGCATTAGAAAAAACTACAGTTAAGACAGACACTGTAACGAAAGCAAGTGAATCAACTGAGCACACACAGCCAAACGAACCAATTGATCATACAAAACCAGTTCTAGCCGATAATAGTGCTTCTGAAAGCAAACCCGCTGAGGCTGATCTTACTTCTGCTACAACTAACCAAGCAAGCACCGAAGCTATTGTCAAACCTAACGAAAATAAGGAGAGCGAGAAACCAGAACTTCCTGTGAACAAGCAAGAACATTACGAATTACATTACAACCAACCAACTGCTCCTTCCTATGATGGATGGGAAAAACAAGCCCTCCCAGTCGGAAATGGGGAAATGGGTGCCAAGGTTTTCGGACTCATCGGTGAAGAAAGAATCCAGTACAACGAAAAAACACTTTGGTCTGGAGGCCCACAGCCAGATAGTCAAGACTACAACGGAGGAAACTACAAGGACCGCTACAAAGTCTTAGCCGAAATCCGTAAGGCCTTAGAAGACGGTGACCGTCAAAAAGCCAAACAACTAGCAGAGAGAAATTTGGTTGGGCCAAACAATGCCCAATACGGTCGCTACCTAGCCTTCGGTGATATCTTCATGGTCTTTAATAACCAAAAGAAGGGCTTGGAAAATGTTACTGACTATCATCGTGGCTTAGATATTTCTGAAGCTATCACAACTACCTCCTATACTCAAGACGGGACAAGTTTCAAACGAGAAACCTTCTCTAGTTATCCAGATGACGTCACTGTTACCCATTTGACTAAAAAGGGAGATAAGACGCTTGATTTTACCCTTTGGAACAGCTTGACTGAAGATTTACTTGCTAATGGAGATTATTCTTGGGAGAACTCTAAATACAAACAAAGGACTGTTAGCGTTGATTCTAATGGTATTTTGCTCAAGGGAACTGTCAAAGACAACGGTCTTAAATTTGCCTCTTATATTGGTATCAAGACAGATGGACAAGTCACTGCTCAAGATGGCTATTTAACTGTTACAGGAGCAAGTTATGCAACACTGCTACTCAGCGCCAAGACTAATTTTGCTCAAAATCCGAAAACCAATTACCGCAAGGATATTGATGTAGAAAAAACTGTCAAATCTATCGTAGAAGCTGCCAAAGCCAAAGACTATGAGACTCTGAAAAATGACCACATCAAGGATTACCAAAGCCTTTTCAATCGTGTTCAATTAAACCTCGGCGGCAGCAAGTCTAATCAAACTACAAAAGAAGCTCTCCAAACCTATAATCCAACAAAAGGGCAAAAACTAGAAGAACTCTTCTTCCAATACGGACGTTACCTACTGATCAGTTCTTCTCGTAACCGGACAGATGCCCTGCCTGCCAACTTGCAAGGGGTCTGGAATGCTGTAGATAATCCACCTTGGAACTCAGACTACCACCTCAATGTCAACCTACAGATGAACTACTGGCCTGCCTACATGAGTAATCTCGCAGAAACGGCTAAGCCAATGATTAATTATATTGATGACATGCGTTACTATGGCCGTATCGCTGCTAAAGAATATGCCGGTATCGAATCCAAAGAAGGTCAAGAAAACGGTTGGTTGGTTCATACTCAGGCGACACCATTTGGCTGGACTACTCCTGGCTGGAACTATTATTGGGGTTGGTCTCCAGCTGCCAATGCTTGGATGATGCAAAACGTCTATGACTACTACAAATTCACCAAGGATGAAACTTATCTCAAAGAAAAGATTTATCCAATGCTCAAGGAAACTGCTAAGTTCTGGAATTCCTTCTTGCACTACGACAAGGCTAGTGACCGTTGGGTTTCTTCTCCATCTTACTCGCCAGAACATGGAACTATCACGATTGGGAATACCTTTGACCAATCTCTAGTTTGGCAGTTATTCCACGACTATATGGAAGCAGCTAATCATCTGAAGGTCGACCAAGATTTGGTGACAGAAGTGAAGGCTAAATTTGATAAGCTCAAACCACTTCATATCAACCAAGACGGCCGTATCAAGGAATGGTACGAAGAAGACAGCCCGCAATTCACCAACGAAGGCATCGAAAACCATCACCGCCACGTTTCTCATCTGGTTGGACTCTTCCCAGGTACTCTATTTGGCAAGGATCAGCCTGAATATCTAGAAGCAGCACGCGCAACCCTAAACCACCGTGGAGATGGTGGAACTGGTTGGTCTAAGGCCAATAAGATCAACCTCTGGGCCCGTCTCTTAGATGGAAATCGTGCCCACCGTTTGTTGGCAGAACAGCTTAGATCTTCAACCCTAGAAAACCTCTGGGATACCCACGCGCCTTTCCAAATCGATGGTAACTTTGGCGCAACCAGCGGTATGGCAGAAATGCTCCTTCAGTCTCACACAGGCTACATTGCCCCATTACCAGCCCTTCCAGATGCTTGGAAAGACGGTCAAGTCTCAGGCTTAGTCGCTCGTGGTAACTTTGAAGTCAGTATGAAATGGAAAGAGAAAAATCTTGAAACGCTATCTTTCCTTTCTAATGTTGGTGGAGACTTAGTCGTAGACTATCCAAATATCGAATCTAGTATTATCAAGATTAATGGCAAGGAAGTTCAAGCTAGTCGCCTCAAAGATAACCGTATCCAACTTGCGACTCAAAAGGGTGATGTCATTACATTTGAAAACTTCCCTGGACGAGTGACTCGCTTATCAGCCCTTCGAAAAGATTCCGTCACAGCTGAACTCGACTTTAACACAGTTGAGGGAGCAACTCATTATGTCATCCGACGAGAAAGCAAGGATGAAAACAGCCAAACTCCTAGCGTTCGTGAGTTCATCACCAACCAAACTCACTTTATCGATCGCTCAATTGATTCTAGTCATGCCTATACTTATAGCGTTAAGGCTATGCTAGGGGACCGTACAACACAAGTTTCAGACGTTGCCTCCATCGATGCCTTCAGTGAGTTGATGGATGACCGTGACAAGCGCATCCAGTACGGCTCTGCTTATGGAAACTGGGCTGACTCAGAACTCTTTGGTGGAACAGAGAAATACGCCGATATCTCAAATGGAAATTACTCCGATAAGGATGCGACTGCAACTATTCCTTTCAATGGACCTGGTATTGAAATTTACGGTCTCAAGTCTTCTCAATTAGGACTAGCTGAGGTTACAATCGATGGTAAATCTGTTGGAGAACTTGACTTCTATACAGCAGGAGCCACTGAAAAAGGTGTATTAATAGGACGTTACACAAATCTATCTTCAGGTTCTCACCTCATGACCATCACTGTTAAGCGCGAGCACAAAGGACGTACAAACGAGCGTGCAAAAATTTCTCTCGACTACTTCAAAGTCTTCCCAGGCCAAGGAGCAACTGTTGAGAAAATCGACGACCGTGACCCTCGTATCCAGTATGGTTCCATGTTTAAGGATTGGAGCGATGCAGAACTCTATGCTTCTACAGAAAAATACGCTGACATCAACGCTGATGATAGCCTTGCTTCTGAAGCCACTGCAACCATCCCATTCTCTGGAACAGGTATCCGAATCTATGGATTAAAAACGGCATCACTTGGCAAGGCACTTGTCACACTGGATGGAAAAGAAATGCCAGCCCTTGACTTCTACACTCCAGGAGCGACTGAAAAAGGAGCTTTAATTGGCGAATTCACCAATCTAGCTGATGGTGATCACGTCCTAACTTTGAAAGTAGATCCAGATTCTCCAGAAGGGCGAAAGAAAATCTCTCTTGATTCCTTTGATATCTTAAAGGCACCATCTGTGTCTCTCGATAGTCCAAGCCTTGATCCTATTAAGTCCAAAGATAAGACTGTTACCTTAACTCTACCAACTGGTAATTGGGATGGAGTCGCTGTCACCTTCCCTGGTATCAAAGATCCTCTTCTACTCAGAAAAGTCGATGATGACCATCTTGTCACATCAAGTGAACAAACTGTTCTAACCATTAAGGATAACAAGGTCCAACTAGACATTCCTGAAACTACAGATCGTAAAGCTGGCAATCCGATAGAAGCTTATGCTATCCAAGGAAAAACAATAAGCAGCTCTGTTGTAACAGTATTTCCTAAGGATGAAACCATTCCAGTGGAAGAAAAAATCCAAACAAGTAAAGGGGATGAGCCTGCTCCAGTAGTAACCATACCTGAGTACACAGATCCTATTGGTACTGCTGGGGAGCAAGGGGCACCTTCTGGGGAAATTCCTGAATACACCGGTCCTATCGGAACTGCTGGGGAGCAAGAAGCACCTACCGTGGAAAGACCTGAATACACTGGTCCTATCGGAACTGCTGGGGAACAGGAAACGCCTACTGTGGAAAGACCTGAATACACTGGTTCCATCGGAACAGTTGGGGATCAGGAGGCACCTTCTGTGGAAAAACCTGAATACACCAAATCTATAGAGACAGGAAGAGAACAGAAAGCTCCTACCATAGACGGTCCTAATTATAGTGAATCTGGTAAAGGAGCTAGGCAAGAAAAAACATCTACTAGCAGTATTGCTGAGTATAAACTTCGTGTCTTGAAGGATGAAAAGACTGGTGTTGAGATTATTGGCAGAGCAACTGACTTAGAAGGAGTTTCGTATCTCTCTAGCAAACACGTGTTGGCTCAAGAACTCTTTGGCAAGATATACGATGCTTATGATATTCAATTTAAAAATTCAAACAACCATAATATACAACCACGGGGGGCTGTTTTAGTTAGACTACCAATTACAGCTGATGTAGAAAATATTTATTACCTAACTCCGACAAAAGAATTGAAATCACTTTCTTTCACTATTCGTGATGGTATGGCAGAATTTACTACTAGTCTCTTTAGTACATATGCGGTAGTCTATCAAAATGTCAATACTCCGGAAACATCAATAAACAAAACAGTTGCAACAACCTCACTAAACTTTGAGCAGGCTTCAACTACCGATAGTCCTTCCCAGCTGGAAAATACTCATCTCAAAGAACAACTTCCAGAAACTGGTGAATCCTCAAATCCACTGCTCTTCTTATCAGGACTTAGTTTAGTCTTAACATCCATCTTCCTACTAAAAAATAAGATGGATTAAAACTACAAACTTATAAGAGTGAATTAGAGAGCTATCTCATCCGAGAGTAACACAAGTTTGGTATGTAGCATTTCATTTACCATTCAACTGATATCTTTTAAGATAATATTCTAAGCTACAAACCAGTCCTTTTTGTCTTGAGGACTGGTTTTAATATCGTATATCTAGTTCCCATCTGATAGATTATACTCAATAAAAATCAAAGAGCAAACTAGGAAGCTAGCCGCAGGCTGCTCAAAACACTGTTTTGAGGTTGCAGATAGAGCTGACGTGGTTTGAAGAGATTTTAGAAAAGTATCAATTTCATATTTCTACCTATCCATTCATACTAATAAAAGACTGAGACACCCTATCTCAGCCTTTTTCTTTATCCCAACACTAATTCATCACTGACTAGACTTTGGCCACTATTTTTCTGGAAGAGATGCATGAGGTCTTCAACCGTCAGATGCTTTTTCTCCTCTCCCTTGACATCCACCACTATCTTGCCTTGATAGAGCATAATGAGACGATTGCCGTACTCAATCGCATGATTCATATCATGGGTAATCATCAGAGTGGTCAACTGATGGTGTTCCACAATCTTTTGCGTCAAGTCCATCACCATTTGACTAGTTTTCGGGTCAAGTGCCGCAGTATGTTCATCCAACAACAAGAGCTTAGGTTTCACCAAGACTGCCATGACTAGAGTCAAGGCCTGTCTTTGTCCTCCTGAAAGGTATTGAGTATCCACTTTCAAGCGATTTTCAAGACCAATATTCAACTCTTTCAAGGCCTCTTGGAACTGGATTCTGTCCTTCTCCTTCACACCCCAACCAAGTCCTCTCTTTTGCCCACGTCTCAAGGCAATAGCCATATTCTCCTCAATCGTCAAACGAGAAGCTGTTCCCATCTTCGGATCTTGAAAAACACGAGCAATATCCTTGGCTCTCTTTCGTACACTCAGATTTTTAATGGATTTCCCTTCCAACAAAAGGTCCCCTTCGTCCACCGATAGATTGCCAGCCAAGATATTCATCAAAGTGGATTTCCCTGCGCCATTTCCACCAATCACAGAGATAAAATCTCCCTCTTCAACCTCTAAATCTAATCCTTTGAGGACATGGTTTTCATTGACCGTCCCTGCTTCAAATGTCTTGTGAATATTTTCAAGTGTTAACAAACTTGCCATAACTTTCTCCTCCTATTCATTTCTCAATTTCAAACCACGAATCCTTAATCTCTTTTGCAACTCTGGTGCAAATAGAACCAAAGCTAACAAGATCGCATTAAAGAGACGAACCAGATTTTGATCTAAATTTGGAATTTCATAGATATTTAAAATAATCAAACGGTAAACAATGGCACCGATTCCGATGGATAACAAGCGACCTCCTATGGTCAAATCGTGAATCAAGACCTCCGCAATAATGACTGCACTCAAACCAACAACGATGGTTCCTGTCCCAGAAGTTACATCTGAAAATCCATCATTCTGAGCAAATAAGGAACCACATAGAGCAATCAAACCGTTTGAAATCATGTAACCAACAATCTTCATGGTGTCTACATTGACCCCATTAGCCTCACTCATAGGAATATTGTCCCCAGTCGAACGCAAGACCAAGCCAATCTCCGTTTTCATCAAAATAGTCAATACCAAACAAACAAGTAAGAGACAGGCCAAGCTGAATGAGAAAACAGCTTCTTCATTTGTCAGCCCTAAGCTCGCTAATTGCTTAAAGACAGTTGAAGAATCTCCCAAGGAAAGATTAGGCACACTTCCCATGATTTTAATATTGATTGAATAAAGCCCTGTCAAGGTTACAATCCCTGTCAAGAGAGCTGGAATTTTCATCTTGGTGTGGAGCATTCCTGATACAAGACCTGCTACCATACCTGCCAACAAGGCAAGTAAGGTCGCAATCCAAGGATTTGTCCCTGCCTGTATCTGTGATACGACGACAGCTGCGCCCAAAGGAAAGGCCCCCTCAGCAGTCATATCCGCAATATCCAAAATACGGAAAGTCAAGTAGACTCCAATGGCCATAATCGACCATAGCAAACCTTCTGATAAACTAGATAATACAAAACTCATCTTAAACCTCCCTATTCCTTGCTTTCTAACTTACTAATATCAATTCCTAGTGCATCTGCCATTTCTTTATTGGTATGCAATTCCAATTTTTCAGGCAACTCAACTGCTATATTTTCTGGCTTCTCACCTTTTAAGACACGAATCAACATACGAGCTGTCTGTCTTCCCAATTCTTCATAATTGGTACCGTAGTTATACAAGCCACCAACAGCAATCATTTCTGTTGAACCACCAAATACTGGAACCTTGTGTTTAATAGAAACCTGCTTAACTGTTTCCATGGTTGACGAAATGATATTATCCGTTGGTACAAAAACCATATCCACCTCTGCCATCAAACTCTCTGCTGCCGCCTTGACATTGTTACTGTCCAAGACTGTTTTTTCAACAACGGTAAATCCTTTTTCTTCCAGAAGTCGCTTAGCTTCATCCTTTTGGACAACCGAATTTGGCTCACTCTGAGTATAAAGAATTCCAATTGTTTTAGCCTTTGGCAACACTTTCTTTATCAAATTGATTTGGGTTGAAATGGCATCTGATGACTGGTCGCTTGTCCCGGTCACATTGCCCCCAGGATGTTCTCTGGACTCAACCAACTTGGCACTGACAGGGTCTGTTACAGCTGAAAAGATAACCGGTGTCGTTTGTGTTGTATTAGCCAAGCTCTGAGCAGAAGGCGTTGCGATGGCTAGAACGACATCACTAGATTCTGCTAGTTGCTGGGAAATCGTTTTAAGATTTCTCTGCTCTCCCTGTGCATTTTGCAAATCAATCTCGATATTTTTCCCTTCAACATAGCCTTGTTTAGCTAGCTCATCCACAAAACCCTCTCTAGTAGCGTCTAAGGACTGGTGGGTAATAAACTGCGAAATACCGATACGAAAAACATCTTTTTTCTTATCCGCCTTCAACTGATGCAAACTGATCAGAGAGGTCAAGAGGATCCCCACTACCAAGAGGGGGGCTAGTAATTTTCGAACAACTTTCATAATGAAACTCCTTCTCAGAAAAGATAATACTCAATGAAAATCAAAGAGCAAACTAGGAAACTAGCCGCAGGCTGTACTTGAGTACGGCAAGGCGATGTTGACGTGGTTTGAAGAGATTTTCGAAGAGTATAAAACAAAAAACCGCCTAGATAATACCTAAACGGATGCTTGAAATAATCTAACAAGTTATAACTTTGCTAGTCCATTTAGATATTCATCTATATGGACCACAATCAAAAACCTTAGCCACATAGATACAAACAAATTGCTTGAACTGTTTGCATCCATGGTGACATGTCTACAAACACTATCTAAAGTAGCTAAAGTAAAAGTTTTGATTCATCGTTACAGCTTGTTTCTTATTCATTTCTTTTTCTGCTTTCTTTTTTGATGTTTCCTATCTTACCACCTTTTTCATTAGCTGTCAAGAATATTTCAGAATTTTTTAAAATTTTTCGAAAATTCTTTCAAACCACTTTCAAAGTTTTTCAAATTAGTCCAACAAAAAAGGTTTATAATTTCCATAAAAATTGACATGGAAATTATAAAACCATTCTTAGTTTAGTCCTTGTTGATAACGTGCCAATTCGGCTTGGTTCGCCCAAACATAGTGACCTGGACGGATTTCTACCATGGATGGCTTATCAGTCTCATAGTCGTGTTGACTTGGGTCGTAAACCTTCAAGACCTTCTTACGTTCCAAGATTGGATCTGGGATTGGTACCGCTGAAAGTAAAGCTTGAGTATATGGGTGAATTGGATTGTTAAACAATTCTTCTGTTTCTGCAACCTCTACAATAACACCCTTGTAAATAACTGCGATACGATCTGAAATAAAGCGAACGACCGACAAGTCATGGGCGATGAAGAGATAGGTCAAACCAAGTTCTTTTTGGAATTTTTTGAGCAAGTTCAAGACTTGGGCACGTACAGAAACGTCCAAGGCTGAAATTGGCTCATCTGCAATAACAAAATCTGGTTGCATGACCAAGGCACGGGCAATACCGATACGTTGACGTTGACCACCTGAAAATTCATGAGGATAACGAGTCAAATGCTCAGCAAGAAGGCCCACTTCACGGATGATATTTTTAACTTTCTCTTTACGTTCTTCTTCATCCTTAAACAGACGGTGATTGTAAAGACCTTCAGAAATAATATAATCAACAGTCGCACGTTCATTCAAACTTGCTGCAGGGTCTTGGAAAATCATCTGGATACGACGAATCAATTCCGCAGCCTGTTCACGCGATTTCTTACCATTAATCTTTTGACCATCAAAAATGATATCACCATTACTTGTATCATTTAGACCGATTATCGCACGACCAATAGTTGTTTTCCCACTACCTGACTCACCTACAAGCGAGAACGTTTCTCCCTTGTTGATAAAGAAGTTAGCATTTTTAACCGCGACAAACTTCTTACTTCCTTCACCGAAGGAAATTTCTAAATCTTTGATTTCTACTAATTTTTCAGACATTTCCTTCCTCCTAATCAGCTAGATGGGCAAATCCCATTTTTTCACGGATCTTATCATGGAGATTTGCAATCACAGCTGGTTTTTCTACTTTTGGAGCATCCTCATGAAGTAGCCAAGTTTTAGCCCAATGTGTCTCTGTTACTGAAAATTGAGGAGCCTTTTGTTCGAAGTCAATCTGCATTGCATAGTCAGAACGCAAGGCAAAGGCATCCCCTTTCAGGTCAGTATAAAGTGACGGAGGTGTTCCTGGGATTGAGTAAAGATCCCCTTTATCATCAGCAAGCTGAGGCAAGCTAGACAAGAGACTCCATGTATATGGATGGCGAGGGTCATAGAAGACTTCCTCAACAGTTCCATACTCAACAATTTCTCCTGCGTACATAACCGCTACCTTATCCGCAATACTTGCCACCACACCAAGGTCGTGAGTAATAAAGATTGTTGTGAAATGGTACTCGTTTTGTAAAGATTTCAGCAAATCAATAATCTGAGCTTGGATGGTTACATCCAAGGCAGTCGTTGGCTCATCACAAATCAAGACATCAGGTCGGCAGGCAAGGGCAATCGCAATAACGATACGTTGACGCATTCCTCCAGAATATTGGAATGGGTATTCATCAAAACGTCTATCTGCATCTGGAATCCCAACCTTATTCATGTAGTCAATGGCCAATTCTTTCGCTTCTTTAGCTGTTTTTCCTTGGTGTTTTACAATAACTTCTGTAATCTGGCTACCAATTGTTTTAATTGGGTCCAAACTAGTCATTGGATCTTGGAAGATAGTCGCAATCTTAGCCCCACGAATTTGTTCCCAATCCTTGTGAGAAGATAGAGCTGTCAAATCCTGACCACGGTAGTCAATACTTCCTTGGGCAATACGACCATTTTCTTCAAGCATACCTGTGAAAGTCTTTGTCAAAACAGATTTACCTGATCCTGATTCACCTACCAAGGCTAATACTTCTCCTTCAACTAGTTCAAGGGAAACGCCACGAATGGCTGTCAATACTTTGTCACGAACGTCAAATTCCACGACAATATCGCGAGCAGTCAAAATTACATTTTTTTCTTTTGTCATTTCTACTCCTATCTATGTGTACGTGGATCACTAGCATCCGCTAAGTTTTGACCAACTACGAAAAGGGACAAGGATACCAAGACAAGGGTTGTCAATGGAATCCAGAACAAGTAAGCATTGGTTGTTACGTTTTGTGAATAATCTGAAATCAAACGACCCAAACTTGGCACTGTAATTGGTAATCCAAGACCAAAGAAAGACAAGAAGGCTTCGTATGAGATAAAGCTTGGAAGCATTTGAGTCATGGTTGTCACAATAACAGATACCAATTGAGGCATGATATTTTTTGCAACAATCTTCAAGGTTGGAGTTCCCAAAGTACGTGATGCCAAGTTGTATTCCAAGTCACGATAACGCAAGATTTGCACACGGATCATGAAGGCAATCCCAATCCATGTTGTTACACTCATGGCAAAAATCAGATTCCAGAATCCAGCTCCGATTGAGTAAGTCAAGACAATGACAATCAAAAGAGATGGGATGTTTGAGATAACGTTATAAACTTCCATCATCACGCGGTCAACTGATTTTGAAATTCCCCAAATACCACCGACAAAAACACCAATAACCAAGTTAATCACTGTCGCAATCACAGAAATGAGGATAGAGTTACGAGCTCCGAACCAGACACCGTCAAAAAGAGATTTACCGTTACTGTCTGTACCGAACCAATGCTCAGCATTTGGCTTGATATAACGAGCACTAAAGTCGTTTACCTTGCTGACATCATTGAAATCAAACTTAGAAAACATTGGGTAGATGAAACTCATCAAAATAATAGCTACCAAGATTCCCAACATGACTACAGTTGATTTTTTCTTCATAAATTGTCTAAACACTGAACCCCAGTATGAATAAGCTGGCGCATCAATGGCTTCAGAGGCAAAATCGTCACGTTTTACGAACTGAAATTTTTCTTTATCGATTGTAGACATTATTTGCCTCCTTTCTCAGTCAATTTAATACGTGGGTCAATAATCGTCATCCAAATATCTCCTAAAAGAAGTGAGAAGATAGAAATACATGTAAAGATGAAGACAAGACCTACGACCATAGAGTTATTAGATGCTTTTACAGAGTCAATCAACATTTTACCCATACCTGGGAAGGCGAAGACTGTTTCAGTAAGAGTTGCACCACCGATAACCCCGATAACGGCACCAGGAATTCCTGAAACCAGCGGAACCATGGCATTTTTAAAGATGTGTTTGTTTGAAATTTCTTTTTCAGACAAACCTTTGGCACGAGCAAAACGTACAAAGTCTTGCGACTGCAAGTCAATCATGTAACGACGAATCCAAATAGCTGTACCAGGAGCACCCAATAAACCAAGGATAACTGCTGGTAAAACATATGAACGCCAATCTCCAGCACCCAAGATAGGGAATGAATCTGGCAAGCCGATTGAAGAACCAGCCAAACGAACGATATAAACCAAGGCAATTGTTGGAAGAGCCATCAAGAAGGTCAAAGCCCCTGTTGAAAAGCTATCAATCCAAGTGTTCTTGAAGCGAGCCATAGCTGAACCAAGTGGCACGGCAATCGCATAAGAAATCACCAAACCAATCAATCCAACGACAGCAGAGCTGGCAATCATAGAAGGATATTGGTAGTTACTTTCAGTCGCTGTATAGGGATCATCTTTTCCGTAGTTAGCTACTTCACGAGAATCAGCTTGACTAGGTGATTTGTAGGTTCTTGAGTAAATATTTACAGAAGAAGTTTTCTTACCTGTTGGGAACTGAACTTGAGCCGTTTTTGTTTGTCCTTGTCCCTGAGTAATAACCTGTAAAACAGGGCTATTAGCATAGGTTGGATAAGAGTCACCTAAATTGATGTTCACAAAGTTTTGATGCACAAATGGGAACTGACTGTTAAAGTACAAGAGATATTTATGTTTGGTACCTGAACCAACCAATGACCATCCGATAGCTGGATCGTTTTCGAAACGAAGGTAACGTTTCAAGTCTGGGTTTTCAGGGTCTTGAATTTTATTAGTATGGTCAATGTCAATCAAGTTAGCATAGAATTTGAAAACACGTTCAAAAATTGGGATTTCACGAGTAGCGTAGAATTGGCCACTTTCAGTAAATTCTCCCAAGGTCCAACCATGACCGATTTGTTTGATGTATTTTTCATAGATAGCCTTGTTGGTGTCATTAGCTTCAACTGTTACAGAAGCATCCATCTGGCTAGCTTTTTCTTGCAATTCCTTGGTATCGTAGTACTCGATATAGCCCATACGCTCATAAACGGTATTTTCATAGTTATCACGTTTATCAGCAGTTGTCGCAATCTTGTTATAGTTGGTATCCTGTTTGAAAATCAATTTTCGAGGAACCATTGTATAGATAATCGTGTAAGTCAAGGTTGTTACTAAAAAGATAGAAACCAATGACCGCAAAACACGCATAAAAATATATTTTTTCATATCATTTCCTTTAAAAATCCCAAAAGAACCTTCTCCTCATGGAGAGAAAGTTCTATTGAAAATTATTTACTTCACATGACTTGCCAATTCTTTTTGAGCTTTCTCGTTTGACTCAGCCTTTTCTTTCAACCATTTTTCACGAGCTTTTTCATACTCTTCTTTGGTGATTGCTTTTTCACCAACTTCAGTATACTTCAAGTATCCTGCATTTTCACCTTTAAGACCAGCTACAGAATATGAAGAGCTAAATGGTAGAACCTTTGAAACAAATGAAACGGCTGTTTCTTTAGGAGAAGCCATTACTGGAATTGTCAAAGCATTATCAGTCAACCAAGCTTGTGCTACTGCGTATTTTTCATAACGTTTTTGAACATCTTGGTTTTCGCTGTTTGCGTCATCAAGTAATTTTCCATAGTCAGCCAAACCAAGTTTACTTACTACTGATGCATCCGTGTTTTGGTCAATACCAAGGTAAAGGCGAGTGTTTCCTCCCTTGATGACAAACTGATCCAAGAAAGTAGACGGATCTTGATAGTCAGGGTTCCATCCTGACAATGTATGGATATCCCAGTCTTGCTCTTTAGCTGTTGGAGCACTAAATGAAATTGGTAAAGCTTCTGCTTGGGTCATTTGTTGCAAGTCTACGACAACATTATCTGAACCCAATACCTTTTCAATTGATTGCTTCAATGATTGGACACGGTTTACAACCGCTGTTGATTCTTGGATAACCAAGGCATCCAAGTGGATTGGGAATTCAACACCTTCAGCTTGTAGGCTTGATTTAGCTTTAGCAAAGACTTCTTTCGCTTTTTCTTCATTGTAAAGGCCATTTTGAGAATCTGCTAGAGATACGTTTGACCAAGTAGAGGAATTTGTCTTAGCCAAGCTATCTTGTACCAATTCACCAAATGTTTTCTTACCAACTTGAAGATTATATGGTGCAAATGTATTACGGATGGCTACTGCAGCTCCATCAGTACCATTTGTTTGAGCTGAATAAGAATTGCGATCGACCGCAAAGTTCAAGGCTTGACGGAATTCCTTGTTTAGCAATGCTTTCTGAGTAGATGTCTTTTGGGCATCACTTGTTTTAGCAGTGTGGTTATAGGTTGTACGGCCATAGTTCAAGCTGACAGTTGCAACACCAGCACCTGGTTCGTTAAAGTAAATGTTATCTTTGAAGTCAGCTGCATATTTTTCATATGTCGAACTTGTAGGGAAGATACGCGCCTTGCTATATTGACCATCAGCAAAACCTTTGGCAATCACATCTTGGTCCTTACCATCCCAGAAAGTGAACTTAACGTTCTCAATTTTTACATTTTCTTTGTCCCAGTATGCGTCATTTTTAGCCATCTCGATAGATGATTTTGGAGTTACAGATTTTAAGACAAATGGACCGTTATAAAGAATAGAGTTAGCATCTGTTGGGGCACCAAAACCTTCCCCTTTTGAAGCTAAGAATTCTTCATTAACTGGCATCAAAACACCACTAGTTGTCTTATCATTCCAGAAAGTTTCTGGCTGGTTCAAGGTATATTCTAGTGTTTGATCATCAAGTGCTTTTACACCAACGGTTGAAAAATCGCTTGTTTCACCCTTGATGTATGCTTCTAATCCCTTAATAGAAGAGCTAACGATTGAAAGTCCTTTTGATTTTCCATCTACGGCGTGTTTCAAACCAGTAACGAAGTCTTTAGCAGTGACAGGAGCGTACTCTTCTCCCTCTGCTGTCACCCATTTAGCATCCTTACGGATTTTATAGGTATAAGTCAAACCATCTTTTGAAACTGTCCATGATTCAGCAATAGAAGGAACCAGGTTACCGTATTTATCATTAGCCAACAAACCATCTACAGCATTTGTTGTGACGAATGATGTTGAGTCGATATTGCTAACGATATAATCCAAAGTTTCTGGGTCTGTTTGATAAACATATTGGTAATCTTTTGCTAGTTTAGCATTATTTGAACTAGTGTTTGAACACGCAGCTAGAACTCCTGACGCTAATAAGGTAGCCCCCGCTACAGCAAGCACTTGACTTTTTTTCATTTCTTTACTCCTCTTATAAAGTATAGGTTATTATTAATTATACCATATATTTTAAGATATTTCAAGAAAAGTAAACGAATTTTCAGAATATTTAGGCTTATTAACACAAAAAATCTGAAAAAGCTATTGACTGAAAATCATTTTCAAGGTATAATAATAAACGTTAAGGCGGTATAGCCAAGTGGTAAGGCACGGCTCTGCAAAAGCTTGATCGTCGGTTCAAATCCGTCTACCGCCTTCTATAACTTGAATTATCAAGTTACAAATGAACAGAAAGCCCCATTTGAAGGGCTTTTTTCTTTTGATAAATACATATAATTTACAAACATTTTGAGTCTGAGTTTCTCGAGGACACAATTTTCTTTTGAAATCAACTGAAAAAAGCTTCGTCACGCATGGTGACAAAAGCCTCTAGTTTACTCTGTTTCTTCTTCTATTTCAAATTCTGTGATCTGGACTTTTACCTTGGTAACACGTCCATTTTTCACTTTATCATTGGTTAGGATAAGCTGTTTGTTTTGGCTGACCAATTCATAGCTGAGTTTCTCAGTCGTTGGAATACTCCCAATTCCTGTCAAATAATAACCAGCGATGGTATCAACGTCATCACTTTCCAGCTCAACATCAAAGTAGCTATTAAAATCATTGAGATTCATGGTACCTTGAACAATGTAAGTATCATCGCCAATCTGATGAACATCTATTGCTGCTTTGTCCGTTTCATCATCAATCTCGCCTACAATTTCCTCTAAGAGGTCTTCTAGGGTCACCAAACCAGCCATACCACCATATTCATCCAGCAAGATTGCCATTTGTCTTTGAGTATTGCGCAATTCTTTTAGCAAGTCATCTACAAAAATGGTTTCAGGAACAAAGAGTGGATCTTGTAAGATTCTCTTCCAGACGATATTGTCAAAACCGTCTACAAAGGCTGCCTTAAGAAGACTCTTGGTATGAATGATTCCAATCACATTGTCCTTATCCCCATCATAAACTGGGATACGGGAAAAGTTTTGTTTTAAAATACTTTGGATAATGGTTTGACTATCATCCTGAATATCAACCATGAAGGCATCCGTCCGAGGAACCATGACTTCTCTAGCCATCAATTCGTCCAGTGAAAAAATTCCCTGTAGCATCTCAATTTCGTCAGCATCTAGTGTTTCTTCACTATTGGTCAGCATGTACTCAATTTCATCACGGGTCATTTTTTCGTCAGCATCATCAAAGGTCATAGGAGTCAAACGACTCAAAAGATTGGTAGATGCAGACAAAAGCCAAACAAAGGGACTAACTAGTTTCCCAAGGCCAATAATAACTGGCGCTGTACGAACCGCTAAAGCGTCCTTTAGATTAAGAGCGATTCTCTTAGGATACAATTCCCCAAAAACGATGGAAATATAAGTCAAAAATGCTAAAGATAGAAAACTTGCAATAGCATAAGCTGTTTCGCCATTTCCAAGCCAAGATGCAATTTCTCGTCCCAGAGTTTCTGCCAAACTCGCCCCTGACAAAATCGTAATCAGGGTAATCCCTACTTGAATAGTTGATAAAAAGTGGTTAGGATTTTCTAGTACCTTCAGCAGACGGATATAGCGTTTATCCCCTTCTTCTGCCTTTTGTTCAACACGCGCACGGTTTAGTGACACCATGGCCATTTCTGTGGCTGAGAAAAAGGCATTCAATACCGTCAAGATAAACAATAAAACAAATTGTAGCAACAAATTCTGACTACTTGGGTCTTCCATAGTTCTTCTCCTAAAATAGTATCTTATCCTTTATTATATCACAAAATTTAATACAGTACATATTATTTTTTATCAGTGTCTATTGTAGTCCTTCTTAAACTAGTAAAAATGAACTCCTACATCCACAAGTGATATAGGAGTTTATCTTATCTTTTACTGAGTTACCGTTACTTCTCCAGTTCGGTAATCCAGTTGAAGTCCCTTTTGAACATTGGGAACTAGAACATTGAATTCCAATTCTCCGTCTGAAGACTTGGCTTCAATCTGTGAAGCTGAAGGAACCAAATCCTCATTTGTAGCGTAATAAAGGGTTACACGGTAACGAACACGCTTGTTTTTATCCAAGGCCTTGCGTACCAGGCTTTCATAGTAGTTTTGACCTGTCGAATCCTCGGCTTGCGCCTGATTTGCCCAGGCTGTCTGAACAGCAATGTTTTTAGGATTGCTTGTTGAGGCATCAAAACCATCCAAGCCACCGATTAAGGCATAGCCTAACAAGTGACCTCTATCGACTGCATGGGTATAAGAACCCCTTAGATTCTTAACCTGATGCCAGCCTGGAGGAGTCCATGAAGTCGAACCATTCCCCGTTTCTTCACGATTCTTGTACTGTCGGGTTGCCTTAGACAAGAGGGCATTAGCTACAGTTGGCACAGTTTCCTTGCCAACTGTCTTTGTTTTATTATCAGCGTAAGGTTTACTTGAAACCTTGGCATCTAGATTGGTTTTATTGCCATTGACGATAAAAGCACCGGATCCATTCCACTCCAGACTCCCTTTTATTTGACTCTTAACTGCATCTGTTAAGACACTTTCTGCCAATTCTTGACTAGGAGCTTCCGAAGCTTGCTTTTTCTGACTAAGCTTGGTTTTAGGACTATTAGCTGTCGACTGCATCTGCTTGATATAATAACTCCCTGCAGACAAAAGCAATAACACTAGCAGTCCGATCAGTGTCTGTCTTGTTTTTTTGTTCATATTTCTCCTTATCTCTAGAAAAAGGCTGGTTTTCCAGCCTAATTTCCTGTAAATTTATGAATCAATTCCTGCCATTTTGCTGGAGATAGGATGGCCCATGGATCTTGACCTTTGCCCAAGATTCCATAACCGACCATTAAACCGATTCCTAGGGCTAGAACGCCTAAAATCAGTACTAGGATGACTAAAAGTAAACGCTTGGCTACGTAGCCTGATTTCTTATTCATCTTCATCACTTGCCTCAATCCGCTGAATCTTAGCCCCCAGCTGTGCTAACTTCTCATGGAAACGGTAGTAACCTCTATCCAAGTGAACCAATTTACCAACCACGGTTTCTCCCTGTGCTACCAAACCTGTCAAAATCAAGGCTGCACTGGCACGAAGGTCAGTTGAAAGAACTTCTGCTCCCTGCAAAGGCTGTCCACCAACAATACGAGCTGTATCACGGATAATCTCAGAGTGCAAGCCCATGCGGCGCATTTCTTCTAGATGTTGGAAACGATTTTCAAATACCGTCTCCACCATAGTTGATTCCCCTTTTGCAACGGTCATCAAGGCTGTAAATTGGGCCTGCATATCTGTTGGAAATCCTGGATGGGGCAAGGTTTTCACATGGACAGCTTTTAGATTTTCTAGTTGAGAGCGAACACGAATTCCTTCGTCTTCTTCAATTACTTCAACACCCATTTCAAGCAACTTGGCAATCAAGGGACGGTTGTGCTCCCAGACAGCATCTCGAATCAAGACATCACCACCAGTCATGGCAGCAGCTACCATAAAGGTTCCTGCTTCGATACGGTCTTGAACCACATTATGAGTCGTACCGTGAAGTTTCTCAACACCAGTAATGGTAATGGTCTCTGTGCCAGCTCCTTTGACCTTGGCTCCCATTTCATTCAGGAGAATAGCTAGGTCAACAATCTCAGGCTCACGCGCAGCATTTTCAATCACTGTCACCCCATCAGCTAGAGTCGCTGCCATCATCAAGTTCTGCGTAGCACCAACACTTGGGAAGTCCATGTAGATATGAGCTCCATGTAAGCGATCAGCCTTAGCTTCTATGTAACCAGCTGTCTGACTAATATTAGCCCCCATAGCTTCTAGACCTTTTAAATGAAGATCAATAGGACGGCTACCAATCGTACAACCACCTGGCATGGATACCTTAGCATGACCTACACGGGCAAGAATTGGCCCCAAGACAACAATGGATGCGCGCATCCTGCTGACATACTTGTAAGGAGCTTCCTCTGTGATGTCGCCAGTCGCGTTCACCTCGACAAGATGGGCTTCCTCATCAAAATCTACCTTAGCATTTAAACCACGAACCACCTGATTCATAGTGAAAACATCTGACAAGATAGGAACATTCTGTAAGACGGTCTTTCCTTCACTGGCTAGAATAGTCGCTGCCAACAAGGGTAAGACTGCATTCTTTGCCCCTTCGATCGTAACACTTCCTACCAGACGATTATCGCCACCTTGAACCACAATTTTTTCCATACTTATTTCCTTTACATTTGATTTTATAATAATCCTCTAAGCGCTTCCTGCCACAACTGATATAAACTGATAAAGAAAGAACTCAAGATAAAGCCCATTACGATGCTGAAAAGAGCTATCAATAAACGGACTTTTCTTGTATTCTCAGCTGTCACTTTTAAAACCTTTTCCCATCTAACAAGATCCTTTAAAAGGTAAAAACTCACATAAATAAAGAGCATGTGACTGCTTAGAGTGAATAATAATTGAACCATTTGACTATTATACCATCTTCTCTGTTTGTGCGCTAGTTTGGAAACTTCACTCAAAAACTAGGGATTGTTTTTCAAGTAATCAATTGCATCTTGTAGGGTTTTAACTGGAACGATTTTCATATCAGTCTTGATTGTTTTGGCTGCTTCCAGAGCTGTTTGGTAGTTGTTTTTCGCATCTGGATGCGCTTTTTGTTCTTCTTCGCTAACAGGGTTATCAGGGGCAAAGAAAATCGCGGCACCTTCTCTAGCCGAAGCTACAACTTTCTTATCAATACCTCCAATGTCCCCCACATTACCATCGCGGTCAATAGTTCCTGTGCCGGCAACGATACGGCCATTACGAAGGCCTGGGTCAGCTATTTGGGTATAGATAGCCAGACTAAACATGAGACCAGCACTTGGACCGCCGATACCAGCTGTTGAAAAGAGAATTGGGACATCACTGGTCACTTCTGTACGGTCAATTAAGCCGATTCCAATTCCATTTTTGCCATTTTCCAAGGTGATAATCTTACCTTCTGCAGACTTGGTTTGCCCATCCTCTTCATAGGTCACCTTGACGGAGTCCCCTAGTTTTTGAGAATTGACGTAATCAATCAAATCTTTGGAACTGTCAAAAGTCTGATCATTGACTGCTATGACTGTATCAGAGATGTTGAGAATCCCTTTAAAGGTCGAATTATCCGTCACAGTCAAAACATAAACCCCAAGGTATTTGAGTTCAATATCCTTACCAGCTGTTTTTAGTCCTTGATACTTGGCCATATTTTGCGATGTCTGCATGTAGAATTGATTGATCCGCATAAATTCAACATCGGAAGAGCCACCTGTAGTCTCTTGGGCACTACGAATATCTGTGAAAGGCGTCAACCAAGCATAAATCATATGGGCTACAGTAGCATGCTGAACACCAACCGTAACGAATTGATAGGCACCAGCTTCCTTATCTTCTGTGTCATTGACTTTGAGGACCTGGCGAATATCTTCCGAACCACCTGGAACCTCTATATAGTAAGGCAAGGGTACCACAAAAGCCAAGAAAGTCGCTATCAAGGCCGCAATGACATATAAGGGCCATCTAATCTTTTTTTTCATTTCTTATTTCCTCCAAAATACTCTCGGGAACATAGCAGGCAATATTCTGACCAAACTTCAGCAGCTCTCGAACACCTGATGAACTGATATAAAGATGCTCAGGTCGGCTATGTAAATAAATGGTCTCTATATCAGGAGACAGCTGATGGTTGTAGTAGTCGAAACTGGCTTCATATTGCAAATCCGCCGCATTCCTCAAGCCCCGCACTAGGCAAGTAGCCACCAGTCTTTTTGCGACATCAACTACCAATTCATCATGAGAAGACACAACTTCAACATTTCCCAAATGTTTCACAGCCTTTTCTAGCCCCCGTTTACGATTTTCGATAGGGAGAAATCCTTGTTTGTGAGGATTAAAAAAAATACCCACATAGAGCTTATCAAAGAGTTTGCTAGCTCGTTCAATCATATCCAAATGCCCATTTGTCATCGGGTCAAATGAGCCTGTGAATAAGCCAATCTTATCTGACATAGACTGTCACCTTACTAATTCCATAAATTTTTTCCTTCCAGATACCCAGGCAGGCAATTTCTTCTGGAAGTTCCACTGCTTTGTCCGTCTCACACACGACCATGACATCTTCAGAAAAAAGCTCTCTCTCAGCCATTTTTTCAATATCTGCTACGATTTGTTCCTTGGCATAAGGAGGGTCTAAGAAAATAAGGTCGAAAGGCCCAGACACCTGCTCCAGAGCTCGTTCCGCATCCATCTTGAGGAGTTGAAATTTTCCAACTTCCTTGGTCATCTGGATATTTTCAGCCACGATGACCTGAGCCTTACGGTCTCGCTCTACCAAAACAGCACTAGACATGCCACGCGATACTGCCTCAATAGATAAGCCACCACTACCTGCATAAAGGTCCAAGACTCGCCCCCCTTCAAAGTAGGGACCAATCATGTTAAAAATGGCGCCCCTAACCTTATCCGAAGTGGGTCTTGTTATCTTTCCTTCTAACGTCTTGAGGGGACGACCCCCATAGATTCCTGATACGATTTTCATACCGTTTATTATACCAAATTATGGGCGAAAAGAGAAAGAAAACCGAACCTTGCGGTTCGATTCTCTATAAAATATTTTCGTAAGTATCGCGGACTTCTTGAGGCCAAACACTTGTTTGCACTTCTCCGATATGTTTCTTGCGAAGTAAGAACATGGCCATACGAGATTGTCCAATTCCTCCACCGATTGTCAATGGGAATAGGCCATTCAACAAAGCCTTATGCCATTCCAATTCCAAGCGGTCTTCATCACCAGTGATTTCTACCTGACGACGAAGGGTTTCTTCATCTACACGGATTCCCATAGAAGACAACTCAAAGGCTCCACCTAAAGACTCATTCCAAACAAGAATATCGCCGTTAAGACCCTTGTAGCCATTTTCAGACTCACTTGTCCAGTCATCGTAGTCTGGTGCACGTCCATCGTGCGGTTTACCGTCTGGTAATTCACCACCGATACCAATCAAGAAAACAGCACCAAATTCTTTACAGATGGCATTTTCACGTTCTTTCGGTGTCAAGTCTGGGTAGCGTTCTACCAACTCTTCTGTATGGATGAAAGTGATTTGTTTTGGCAAAATTGATTCGATATCATAGCGGGCTTCAACAGCTAGCTCAGTCAGGCGAATAGCCTTGTAAATCTTCTCAACAGTTTCTTTTAGGTAAGCAATGTTACGTTGGCCATTTGGAATGACCTTTTCCCAGTCCCACTGATCAACATAAACAGAGTGGGTCGCATCCAGCGAGTCTTCGTCTGGACGAAGGGCCTTCATGTGAACAAAGAGACCTTCACCCTCACCGAAACCAAAGCGGGCCAAGGTATGGCGTTTCCATTTAGCAAGTGAGTGCACCACTTCATAAGTAGCATCAGGGATTTGGAGAACCTTGACCGATACGGCATTCTCCACACCTGATAAGTTGTCCTGCATCCCATCACCGACCTTACTCAAGATGGGACCTTGCACTTCGACAACTTCTAGCTTATCTTTCAAATACTGGGTAAAAGTGTTTTTGACAAAAGAAATTTCTTCTTGTTGATGGATAAAACTTTTCTTCATAAACTACTCCTCAAAAATTAATTAAAAGCATTATACACCTATTTCCAAGAAAAGGAAAGAGCAAATATAAAAAAATCAGTGCTCCTTCGAACACTGATGTCATGAATCTTTTAGTCATTGCGACCGAAGATACGTAGAATACTTAGGAAAAGATTGATAAAATCAAGATAGATACTGAGAGCCATTGACACAACCCAACCTGTCGCCACACGACCTTGTGATTGTTCATATGCGAGACGAATTCTTTGGTTGTCCCAAGCAATCAACCCTGAGAAGACCAAAACCATGGCTACGCTAATCATATAATCAAAGAAGCCACTAGCTAAGAAAATATTAACTACCATGGCAATCAACAAACCGATTAGAGCTGCCATCATAGCTCGACCAATTCCACTCAAGTCTTTCTTAGTGAATATGCCAACTGCCGCCATGACAAAGAAGAGAAGGGCGCTTGATACAAAGGCAGATAAAACTGTACCTGGAGTATAGAAGGCCACCACAAAACTGAGGGTAAAGCCGTTTAAAACGGAGTAAAGTAAAAATACTGGAAGAGCCGCTGGACTATTCTTTAAGGCCATGTTACTAGCAACGAAGACTAGTGCTAGCTCTGCAAAGGTTGCGATGGTCAACCAGAGACGCCCCTGCATCAAAAAGTAAACCAACTGAGACTGAAAAACAGTCAACATGAGACCAGATACCAAGGCGGATAATCCGATTCCCAGACCAACAAAAGCATAGACCTTAGCGTAAAATTGATTAAGACCTGTACGACCTTGTATAATAGTATGATTCATCCTTGTCTCCTTTTCTATGAATATCTTTCCTTGATTATAACAAAGAAAGTTAAAATTAGCTTAAATGAAAAATCAAAATACCTGCTGCAACTGCAACATTGAGACTCTCGGCCTGACCCTTCATGCTAATATGGACCAACTGGTCTGCACTTTCAGCCATGAGGGGACTAATTCCTTGACCCTCATTTCCCATGACCAAGACAAACTGATCTAAATGAGGCAAGTCACGATAATCTTTAGAATCCTTGGAAAGAGTGGTTGCCAGCACAGGGATACCAGCCTTTTTAGCTTCCTCGAGAAGTGCTTGGCTTGACATCCGATAAATAGGCAAATGAAAATGACTGCCTTGCATAGAACGTAGGGTCTTGAGACTATAGATGTCTGCCGACTTATCTGAAACAATCACTCCTGTAAAGCCTGCTGCATCCGCAGTTCGAATGATAGTTCCCACATTACCAGGATCTTGCACATCTTCCAAAAACAAGAACTTTCCCTGACTCAAATCAGCTTGCCCTACTTCTTCTTTTTGAACCACCGCAACAATTCCCTGTGGAGTCTGAGAATCCGCCAAATCCAGCAAAATATCCTCTGACACCCAGACAGTTTGCGGAAAAGTAGTTAACTGATCTCGGTAATTTTCTAAGGCAAAGATTTTCTCAATCGTCACTCCAGCTTGAACAGCTTCTTCAAACAAGTGCCAGCCTTCAATCAAGTAGGCTGTCTTTCGGTATTTTTTTTGGTGTAATTTCTTGGCATTTTTCACCACAGAATTGGCTTTTGAGGTTATAATAGTCATAGAAATATTATAACACAATCAAAGGGGTTTGGTATGCAAAAGGTTAGAATGATTGCCCAAGGTAGGGTTCAGGGAGTAGGCTTTCGTTGGGGTGTTTACAGCCTGGCACTTGAAATTGGTGGTATTACTGGGAGAGTTTGGAACAATGACGATGGCACAGTTGAAATCTTAGCCCAAGCAGACTCATCTGCTGTCATGGCGAAATTTATCCAAGAAATTCGAAAAGGACCAACTCCTTTTTCAAAAGTCAGCTACTTAGATGTCAAACTGAGCAACTTTCCTCCCTACCCTGACTTCAAAATCGCAAATTAGGTCTCTAGAACTATTGTATATTTTGTAAAAAAACAGTAGAATAGAAAGGTATAATTTTTTAAGAAGGAATAAAAACAGTGAAATCTATTAAACGTTTTGCACTCTCGGCTATGGGAGTGGCTATGTTGCTTGTCTTGACTGGCTGTGTCAATGTCGATAAAGCCACAGGTCAACCAACAGGATTTATTTGGAATACTATCGGAGCCCCTATGGCTGAAGCTATCAAGTACTTCGCCAATGACAAGGGACTTGGTTTTGGGGTTGGTATCATCATCGTAACCATTATTGTACGCTTGATTATCTTGCCACTGGGTATCTACCAATCATGGAAGGCAACGCTTCACTCTGAAAAGATGAACGCCCTCAAGCACGTCCTTGAGCCACATCAAACTCGTCTCAAAGAAGCAACAACTCAAGAAGAAAAACTAGAAGCCCAACAAGCCCTCTTTGCTGCTCAAAAAGAGCACGGCATCAGCATGTTTGGTGGTGTAGGATGTTTCCCTATCCTCCTTCAAATGCCTTTCTTCTCTGCTATCTACTTTGCTGCCCAACATACTGAAGGGGTTGCTCAAGCAAGCTACCTAGGCATTCCTCTAGGTTCTCCAAGTATGATTTTGGTTGCCTGCGCTGGTGTCCTTTACTATCTTCAATCGCTCCTTTCACTTCACGGAGTAGAAGATGAAATGCAAAGAGAACAAATCAAGAAAATGATTTACATGAGCCCACTCATGATTGTCGTCTTCTCCCTCTTCTCACCAGCTAGTGTTACACTTTACTGGGTTGTCGGTGGTTTCATGATGATTCTCCAACAGTTTATCGTCAACTATATCGTTCGTCCAAAACTTCGCAAAAAAGTCCGTGAAGAACTGGCGAAGAACCCACCAAAAGCAAATGCTTTCTCAACAGCAAACGGACGAAAAGACGTTACCCCTGAACAACCAATTGCTATCACAAGCAAGAAAAAACACAAAAATCGCAACGCTGGAAAACAACGTTCTAGATAAGAATAAAAAGGCTTAGCTGGATGGCTAAGTCTTTTTGTAACATCAAAAGCCCGATGTTTCCATCAGGCTTCTTTTTTATCCATGTACACGTTTCATATAGTCTTGATAACTTTCGGTATCCATGAGTTTTTTAGCGTTTTTCACACGGTCTGCTGTTGGTGGTTTGACTCCTTCGAGTGAGTATGGGATTCCCAATTCACGCCATTTGAACTCACCCATAGTATGATAAGGCAGAATTTCAAACTTATCAACATTTTTGAGGGTCTTGACGAACTTCCCAAGTTCAATCAAGTCATCATCTCTGTCTGTCAATCCTGGAACTAGCACGTGGCGAATCCAGACAGGTTTTCCAATATCTGATAGATACTGGGCACAGGCCAGGATGTTTTTATTGGTTTGGCTAGTAACAATCTTATGCTGTTCTTCGTTGATTTCCTTGATATCCAAGAGAACCAAGTCAGTGACAGCCATGAGCTTGTCAAACTTTTCAAGGTAACGTGGTTTATTACGGAATGGAAGGGCACAGGTATCCAAGGTACAGTGGATTCCTTGTTCTTTGGCCTTGGTAAAGAGGGCAATCAAGAAATCAATCTGCAAGAGGGCTTCTCCCCCACTGACTGTAATACCACCCTTATTTCCCCAGAAACCGCGGTAGCGCAAGGCCTCTGTCAAGACATCATCTACCGTCCGTTCACGTGATTTATTGGACTCCATAGCCCAAGTATCCGGGTTGTGGCAATACTGGCAACGCATGTGACAGCCTTGCAAAAAGACAATAAAGCGAATCCCAGGCCCATCTACTGACCCAAAGCTTTCTGTCGAATGCACCATTCCTGTCACTTGTCCATAATCAATTGTTTCTTCAGACATATCGTTACCTTCCTTGAAAACGTTTTATAGTTTTATTATATCACGACTTGAAGGAAAAACAAGATTTTTGCCTATTTTTTAGAAAGCAATCTGTTTTTCAATTTCATTTTCAATTAATTATCATTTTATTCTTCAAAATCAAAGCCATACAAGGTTGCAAAATAGTCCTCAGGGTGCTCTGCACGGCGGATTTGACGGGCTTTACCTTCTTCAGTATAGAGAATTTCTGCAGAACGAAGTTTGGCGTTGTACTGGTAGCCCATTGAAAAACCGTGAGCACCTGTATCATGAATTACCAGCAAATCACCGATTTCTGTATGAGGTAACTCGCGATTCACTGCAAATTTATCATTGTTTTCGCAGAGTGAACCGACCACATCTACCACTTCAGCTGGTCCTTCTGGATGAGTCAGATTGGTGATATGGTGGTAGGCTCCGTACATGGCTGGACGCATGAGATTGACTGCTGATGCATCCACACCTAGATAGGTACGGTAAGTTTTTTTCTTATGAGTGACTCTTGTGACCAAAGCACCGTGAGGGGCTAGCATAAAACGACCCAATTCGGTAAAAATCTTGACCTGACCAAGACCAGCTGGAGTAAGAACCTCTTCATACACCTTACGAACTCCCTCACCAATCAAGGCAATATCGTTTGGCTCCTGCTCAGGACGATAGTTAACACCAATACCGCCAGAAAGATTGATAAAGTCTAGCGAAATGCCCAACTTTTCCTTGATTTCAACAGCCAATTCAAAAAGCTGACGGGCCAACTCTGGATAATAGAGATGGGTCACTGTATTGGATGCTAGGAAGGAGTGAATTCCAAAGGTCTTGGCTCCTTTTTCCTTCAAAATGGCAAAGGCTTCAAAGAGCTGCGCCTTAGTCATTCCAAACTTAGCTTCTCCAGGATTGTCCATGATATCTGTTCCCAGTTCAAAAATACCGCCAGGATTGTAACGACAAGAGATGATTTCTGGAATGCCTGCTGCACGCTCCAGATGTTCAATATCTTCAAAGGCATCCAAGTTAATGGTCGCACCCAATTCACGCGCATAGGCATATTCCTTGTCTGGCGTGTTGTTTGAAGAGAACATGATCTCAGAACCGGGGAAATCCAGTTTATGGCTCATCAAGAGCTCCACGTAACTAGAGCAGTCCACACCACAGCCTTCCTCTTGGAGGATTTTCAAGATAGCTGGTGTTGGAGTAGCCTTAACTGCAAAATATTCCTTAAAGCCCTTGTTCCACGAAAAGGCTTGGTTGACAGCTCTTGCCTTCTCACGAATCCCCTTCTCATCATACAAGTGAAAGGGAGTTGGGAACTCGGCAACAATCTCTTCTAACTCTTCTCTATTAATAAATGGTGTTTTCATAAGTTTCCTTCTATTCTATTTGCAAAGAAAGGCTGGGACAATCGTTCCAACCTTTAGTTCTATCTCTTATTTATCTTCATCAAAGATATTTCCAACCTCAACATCGATGGCTTGGTTCTTGACATCAATATTGGTTACCTTCAAGAGTGACTTGTAGTCAAACTGCTTTTCACGTTCTTCTTGGGCATTATCCGCAAAGACTGCGACACCAGCTAATTCTGAATCAAACTCACGCAAAAGACTGATCATCCCGTTGACCGTCCCTCCGCCTTTCAAGAAGTCATCTACGATTAAGACACGGCTGCCTGCCTTGAGACTGCGTTTTGAAAGGAACATTTTCTCAATACGGTCACCACTTGAACCTGAAACATAGTTGACGCTGACAGTTGAACCTTCGGTAATTTTCAAGTCACGGCGCACAATGACAAAAGGAACATTGAGGACATTGGCAACTGCATTTGCAAGTGGCACACCCTTGGTCGCTACTGTCATAACCGCGTCAATTTTTTGGTCCATAAAGCTCTTGGCAATAATGCGACCAATATTTTTCAAAATAGCTGGAGTGCTAAGCAAATCTGACAAGTAGATGTAGCCACCTGGCAAGATACGGTCACTTTCTGACAACTTGGCACGCAAGTCCTCAACCATTTCCTTAGCATCATGGCTTGAGATTGATGGTGTGAAGATGACACCCCCACCAGCCCCAGTAACTGTCTGGATGTGGCCGATTTCGATTTCCTCAAAGGCACGTTTGATAATCACGATATCTTCTGAGATGGATGATTTAGCAGATTCATACTTTTCAGCAAAAGTATTAAGACTAGTTAGTTTATAAGGATTATTAATCAAATAGTTGGAAATGACAACCATCCGATCACTTCTTCTTAATTTCATTTCTATTTCCCATTTCATTTAATTTTGATATTTTATCCATTATACCATATTCACATAAAAAAACGAACATTCTTATCCTAAAAAATGCTCATTTTTCTTAAATTATTAATCTAAATCTGGTTTATAGAAGGAACGATTGTCCATAGCGAATATTTTATTGGTCATCTCTCCCTTATCCACCAAAGCCAGAGCTGTTGACATCATCATCATGCTAGCATCCAAATTGTCAATCATATGAATAATCTCCGCCTCCATGATACGTGGACGAACCGGACTTCCATATTCTAGTAAGCCGTGATGGCTGAGAATAACATGGCGAAGCAGAACGACTTCTTCCTTGGTGTCATCGATGCCGAGTTCCATCACTGTCTTAGTAATTTCACTATCAATCAGAGCGATATGTCCAAGGAGATTGCCTCTGACTGTATACTCAGTTTGGTCTGGTCCCGTCAACTCGATAACTTTGGCCAAGTCATGTAGCATAATTCCTGCATAGAGCAAGCTCTTATTGAGCTGAGGATAGATTTCGCTAATAGCATCTGCCAAGCGCACCATGGTCGCCGTATGATAGGCCAAGCCTGTTTCAAAGGCATGGTGGTTGGTCTTGGCTGCTGGGTAAGAGTAAAACTCCTTATCATACTTGGCGTAGAGATTTCGAACAATTCGTTGCCAAACAGGATTTTCAATTTTGAAAATCATTTGCGACATGTAGTCACGAATTTCCTTGACATCAACTGGTGACTTGACCTTGAAATCAGCTGGGTCATTTGGTTCGCCAGGTTGAGGCAAGCGTAGGGTGATTTGATTGACCTGAGGGGTATTGTTATAAACTTCTCGGCGCCCTTTCATATGGACAACCTTACCTGCGGTAAAGGCCTCAACGTTATGTGGTTGGGCATCCCAGAGTTTCCCTTCAATCTCGCCACTATCATCTTGGAAGGTAAAAGCTAGGTAATTTTTCCCAGCGCGAGTTTGTCTCAGGTCAGCTGACTTGATTAGGTAAAAGCCTTCAAACAGCTCATCTTTTTTCATGTGACTAATCTTCATATTCTTCCTCATCTTCTTGGAAATGGAGTAGATCAAGCGCAGGCTCACCTTCTGATAACTCAATGTGACGGAGCGTCCGCTCGATAGCTGTAGTGCGACGATTTAATAATTCATCAATATTGCCAGAGGCATGTTGGAGATGTTTTTGTGCCTTGACCAGAATGCCACCAAACTTGCCAAACTCGGTCTTGACGCTAGCAAGAGTCTTACTGATATGGTCAGCACTCTTTTGGATATTGAGGGTCTTGAAGCCAACTGATAGGGAATTGAGGAGGGCTGATAGGGTACTTGGGCCAGCAACAATAATCTGCTCCTCCCGTCTCAAATCATCAAAGAAGACCGGATTTCGGACAATTTCTGAGTAGAGACCTTCTGTCGGAACAAACAAAACTCCAAAATTGGTCGTCCGAGGCGGTGCTATGTACTTGCTCTTGATATCCTTGGCAAAGCGCTTGACACTTGCTAGAAGTGACTTGCGACAGCGTTCGATTTCGTCCTTATCGCCTGCTTCATAGGCTTCTTCTAAGCGGTAATAATCTGCCAGTGGAAACTTAGAGTCGATTGGTAGGTAGACATATTCCTGGTCGCCTTGTCCAGGTAACTTGATAGCATACTCCACTCGTTCACTGGAGTTTTCAACCGTTGCATATTCTCGTTCATACTGGGCAGGAGTCATGATGTCTTCGATGATTTGCCCCAGTTGCAATTCTCCCAAAATCCCTCGCGTCTTGGTTCCAGAGAGAACCTTGTTGAGGGCCCCGACATCACGCGCAACTGTCTGCATTTCTCCCAAACCTCGATTGACCGACTCCAGTTGTTTGGAAACTGTCTCAAAGGAAGCTTGCAAGCGAGTCTGCAAGGTCTTTTCTAACTTTTCCTCGACCGTTTGGCGCATTTGTTCCAAACGTTGCTCGTTTGATTCCTGCAAGGCTTGCAGGCGTTGATCGGTCTTGTCTCTGGTTTGGAGGAGACTATCTGTCATTTCTTGACGGACCTGAGTCAGGCCTTGGTGCAATTCCATTCGCACTTCTTGCAAGCGGTCACTGACAGCCACTTCCAAATCTTTTTGATCTAACTGATTGGCTTGTCTGGCTTGTTCAAAACGGTAATCCAACTGGTCTGACAGATGATCTGCCTGATCCTCCAAGCTCTTGCTTAAATGTTTTTCCTGCTTATCCTGCCTTTGCCAAATCAGAAAGAGTCCAGCTAGGTTGGCAATTAATAATAGTAGTAATACAGTCTCCATCCTACCTCCTATCCTTGCTATGCAAGACAACCACATAGCCATCTGGGCAAGTCACCGAAACTTTCCTATCTATATATTCGTTAGAAGCGTACACTTTTTTAAAGAAAAAATTTTCCTCTGTCAACTCATACTTGGCACCAAGAATGGTCAGCTGGCTATCCCGAACTGGCATAAAGGCTAGGTAGTCATAGTCCAAACGTGGTTCTAGCTGACTGGTCCCTTCCGGACAATAGGCAATCAAATTTTGCCCGTCCTCAATCGCTATCTGACGCATATAAGGTGCTAACTTGGGATTGCTAGGCAGAAAGACATTGGCCAACATATGGTCAATACGGCCACCCAACGCACCGAAAATAGTAACCTGGGCCTGAGGATTTTGCTCGAAGATGGTTAAGAGAGCCAATTCCAAATCAGTATCATCTTTTTCTGGTCGCGCTTGAACAAAATGCTGGGCACGTTTTTGAATCAACTGTCGCTCTTCTTCCGTTACAGAATCAAAATCCCCAACTGCTAGGGCGAGAGGAAGTTTTTCCTCCAAGATCCAGAGCGAGCCCCGATCCACACCGACAAAGCAATCAAAATCCGTCCGATAATGACCGCGGTCTCCGCCTGCAAAAACGGCAACTCTAGTCCAGTTGTTTTCTGAGAGTTTGTACTCGCTCATTGACATCTCCCTTAAAGACATAGGAACCTGCTACAAAAACGGTCGCACCAGCTTCTTTAGCCTGAGCAATGGTCTGATCATCAATCCCGCCATCGACTTCGATTTCAAAGTTCAAGCCTTTTTCCTCACGAAGGGCAACCAACTCACGAACCTTATCCATGGTTTCAGGTAGAAAAACTTGCCCACCGAAGCCAGGGTTCACTGTCATCACCAAGACTTGGTCAACTAGGTGAAGCACGTGCTTAATCGCCTCAACAGGCGTACCAGGATTGATAACAACCGAAGGTTTGACACCGAGTGAACGAATTTTTTGAAGGGCACCGTGGATATGAGGCGTTGCTTCTACATGGATACTGATGATATCCGCACCTGCACGCGCAAAGTCTTCTAAATGATGTTCAGGATTGGCTATCATCAAGTGGCAGTCAAAGACCATCTTACTATGGGGACGAAGACTCTCTACCACACCTGCACCAAAACTGATTTGTGGCACAAAGTGACCATCCATGATATCGATATGGGCATATTCTGCCCCAGTTGCTTCTAGGCGTTTGATTTCACGTTCAAAGTTGGCATAATCTGCTGCCAGAATTGACGGAGCAATCTTGTATTGAGACATAGGTTTCTCCTTATTTTGGAATTTTTTTGCTGACTTTTTTATAGGTTTCTCTGCGATTTTCAATTTCGCTAAGAAATTGCAGGTAGTTGTCAAAACGGAAGGACGCAATGGTACCCTCTTCTACAGCTGGCTTGACAGCACAAGACGGCTCATGGGTATGGGTACAGCTACGGAACTTACAGTCGCGACTGACAGAAGCAATCTCTGGAAAAGCCTGATTGAGGTCTTCAGCCGTTGAAACTTCATAATCCAAGGATGAAAAGCCTGGCGTATCTGCAATTTTGCCCCCATTGAGGTTGTAAAAACTAACAGCTCGAGTGGTATGACGGCCACGACCTAGACTATCTGAGATTTCCCCTGTTTCAAGATTGAGATCAGGTGCGATTTTATTGAGGAGAGTTGATTTCCCAACACCTGTCTGTCCCATAAAGACTGTAATCTTGCCTGTTAACAAAGGCAGGAGTGCCTCTTTACTGGTCACAAAATCGTATCCAATAGCACCATAGGTTTGTTGGTAAAAATCCAATTCTGACCCATCTTCCAACAAGTCCATTTTAGAAATATAGACGATGGGATGGATGTCCTTGTGCTCCAAAAGAACCAAGAAGCGATCCAGCAAATTGCTGTTAAAATCAGGTTCCTTGACGGACATGATTACTACAGCTTGATCAATATTAACAATAGGCGGACGGACCAGACTGTTTTTCCGTTCATGAATCTTGAGGATATAGCCTTCTGAATTTTCCTCGGCAGAGAAATCTACCCAATCCCCGACGTAGGGGGTATGCCCTTTTTTACGGAAATTCCCACGAGCGCGTGTTTGATAGACTTGGTCATCACTCTCTACATAGTAGAACCCAGCCAAGGCTTTAATGATTTGTCCCTGCATTTTAAAGTCCTTGTCCTTTAAGTGCATCTGCTAGGCTGGCAAATTCCGCCAAGCTGAGAGCTTCCCCACGCACACTTGGTGACAAGCCTGCTTGGTCCAAAGCCTTGGTCAGCTTGTCCTTGACCTCTTCAGTCTTGCCAAAGTAACCTGTCAAATTGTTCCACAAGGTCTTTCGGCGATGAGTGAAACTAGCCTTGGAAACCTTAAAGAAGAAGTTCTCGTCTTCCACTACTACAGCTGGCTCTGGACGGCGCACCATTTTTAAAATGGCTGAGTCCACATTTGGCGCTGGCACAAAGACCGTACGAGGCACGATAAAGGCAACCTTGGCAGTCATGTAATACTGCACCGCAATCGACAAGCTACCGTAAGCCTTTGTGTTAGACTGGGCCGATATCCGATCCGCCACTTCTTTTTGCATCATGACCACAAACTCACTAAAAGGAATGCCACTCTCAATTAAGTGCATGAGAATAGGTGTCGTGATATAGTATGGCAAGTTGGCTACTACCTTGATTGGCAGGTCAGGATTTTTGAAATTCTGGATATGTTGCGCCAAATCGACCTTGAGAATATCCTCGTTGACCACTGTTACATTGTCAAAATCACGCAGGGTATCTGCCAGAATCGGTACCAAACGGTGGTCGATCTCAAAAGCCATGACTTGAGCTGCACGCTCCGCTAGGAATTCTGTCAAGGCACCAATACCTGGCCCAATTTCGATAACATTGACCTGGTCATCAATTTCAGCCGTATCCACGATTTTTTGAAGGATATTGGTATCCGTCAAGAAATTTTGCCCGAAGGACTTTTTAAAGGTAAAACCGTGACGCTCCAGCACTGCCTTGGTCACGCTATAATCTGCAATTCTCATCTATTCTCTTTTCTATTATCTGTTACTACTATTGTAACACATTCCCTTTGTATTTTGGGGTCTGCTTAGCTGTTCTCATAAGATTTCATGGCTTCTTCCACTTCTGCCAAGGTGACTCCAAACAACTCTAGGCGTTTGAGGAGTTGCTTGCCGTTGGAATAGCCAATTCGGAGAGTCTCTCCTAGATATTCTCGTCGCTTACGACTATCTGCTCCTGCTAAAAAACCAAGGCGAATCAAGTCGCTACGACTGATGTCAAACTGACTCTCATGTTCAAAGTGTCCTGTCACCTGAGCTAGAGCCGTTTTCAGGTCTTCATAGCTGGCATGCTCAATTCCCAGAGACCGTCCCTTGGTTTTGGACTTGGGAACAGCTTCATCTCGTTTGAGGAAGGCATGCTGAACTGTTGGAATGGCCGTCATAATCATGCGGCGAATCCGCTCCCCATTAAAATCTGGGTCTGTAAAAACAATGACTCCATGGCGTTGGTGTATACGCTGAATCCGCTCTATATCCTGGTCATTGATGGCAGAGCCTCTGGTCTCATAGGTTTCCACATCGAAATAACGTTTGAGATTAGCCGTATCATCACGCCCTTCAACCACGATGACTTGGGAAATTTTCTCTTTCATTACTTGCTGTCCAATCCAAAAATGCGCTCTGCATTTGTAGTCGTTGCTGCTGCTAACTCCTCAGCCGTCATGCCACGCAAATCCGCTATAAAATCTACTACATAGCGAGTATAGGCTGTTTTGTTTTCGCGACCACGCTTGGGTACAGGTGCTAGGTAAGGCGCATCTGTTTCCACCAAAATCTTGTCCAAAGGTAACTTTTTAGCTACTTCTTGGATATCAGTTGCCTTCTTAAAAGTCACCACTCCTGAGAAGGAAATGGTCATACCAAGCGCGACAAACTTCTCTGCCCATTCAAGAGTTCCTGAGAAAGAATGCATGATACCACCACGAGGACCAACTCCCTCGCTCTTGATAATTTCATAGGTATCTTCCAGCGCATCACGAGTATGGACAACAAAAGGCAAATCCAAGTCCTTAGATAACTGAATCTGACGGCGAAAAACCTGCTCCTGCACTTCCTTAGGCGCTGTCATCCAATGATAGTCCAAACCAATCTCACCCAAGGCAACGACCTTGGGATGTTTTAGTTTTTCAAGCAAGTAAGTTTCGACCTCGTCTGTGTAAGTCCCTGCTTCCGTCGGATGCCAGCCAATCGTCGCATAGAGTTGGTCATATTCATCCACCAACTCCAAAGCACGCTCAATCGTCGGTTCATCAAAACCAACAATATTCATCTGTGTCACACCCATCTCAGCAGCCAAGGCAATTTCTTCTGCCTCACGACCCGCAAATTCTTCTACATTCAAGTGTGTATGTGTATCAAAAATCATCTCTTCTAACCTCGTTTTCTATCTTCTATTATACCAAAAAACTGCCCTCTCTCCTCATCTGCAAAAAATATTCTAAAATCCATCGTCGTCTCTTGACGCTATTTTCCCAAAGCAGTATAATAGCACTTATTGAAATTTTCAGAAAAGGAAATGACCATGTTTACAAAATTAAAACAGACCTTTATCGGTCGTCCTCTTAAGTCCTTAACCGAAGGCGAGGGAGGGCTGCTGGGAAAAATGCAGGCCTTGGCCATGTTGTCAAGCGACGCTCTATCTTCCATTGCCTATGGACCTGAGCAAGTAGTCCTCGTCTTGGCTAGTCTCTCTCCACTTGCTATATGGTGGAGCCTTCCTATCGGCCTTTTTGTCCTCCTGCTTCTAGCTAGCCTGACCGTTTCCTACCGTCAAATCATCCATGCCTACCCTCAAGGAGGAGGGGCCTATATGGTTACTCGAGAAAATCTATCGCCCGAGCTAGGCTTGATTGCTGGAGGTAGTCTGCTGGTTGACTACATGCTGACTGTGGCAGTATCGGTATCATCTGGAGCTGATGCTATCACAGCAGCTCTCCCTGCCCTCCACCCTTACAACCTCCACATCTCCATTTTTCTAGTTTGCTTGCTCATGCTCTTAAACTTACGGGGGTTGAAAGAATCTGCCAGCTCACTGATGATTCCTGTCTATCTCTTTATCATTAGTACTGTCTTTCTCTTGCTCTATGGAATCTTTCAACTAGTAACTGGTTCTCTCAGCTATCAGGCAACTTCTCCTATCGGACATGCTGTACCGAGTCTGTCTATCGTTCTCATTCTAAGAGCCTTTACCAGTGGTTCTGCCTCTCTGACAGGGGTTGAAGCTATTTCAAATGCCGTTCCCTTTTTCAAGGCTCCAAAAGAAAAAAATGCCGCTCAAACCTTGACCATTATGTCACTGATTTTAGGATTTCTTTTTGCTGGTATTACCTTCCTAAACTACTGGATGGGGATTATGCCTCAACACGGAGAAACCATCCTCTCACAGATGGCTCAAGGAATCCTTGGCGATTCTTTCTTAGGTCACCTTGGCTATTATACCTTCCAATTCTCCACAGCCTTGATTTTAGCCGTAGCAGCAAACACTGGTTTTTCAGCTTTCCCTATGCTGGCTTACAATATGGCTAAAAACAAATACATGCCCCATCTCTTTATGGAAAAAGGAGACCGCCTAGGCTACTCCAACGGAATCTTAACTCTGGCATTTGGGGCTATGATTCTTCTTCTCATTTTTAATGGCAATACCGAACGTTTGATTCCTCTCTATACTATCGGTGTCTTCGTGCCCTTTGCCCTTTCTCAGACTGGGATGATTCGTCATTGGAAAAAAGAAAAAGGGACAAATTTCTTAAAACCTGCTCTTGCCAATATCCTTGGGGCTATCATTTGCTACGCTATCGTGCTAATCCTGCTCTTTTTCCGCCTCAGTGATATCTGGCCTTTCTTCCCGATTATTCTCGTACTCACCCTACTCTTCTTGGCCATTCACAGTCATTACCAAAAAGTAGCTCAACAACTGCGTCTCTATGAAGGAATCGAAAAACGTACCTACGATGGCAATCTTGTACTGGTCCTAGTAGGAAATGTCACCCGCGTCAGCGTCGGAGCCATTAACTACGCCCAAAGTATCGGTGACGAAGTCCTAGCCATGCATATTTCTACCAAGGATACAGCAGAGAAAGACCAAGAAATTCTCCAAGAATTTGCCGATTACTTCCCAACCATTACTCTGAAAAACATTAAGGCCAGCTACCGTGACATCATCACGCCTACTGTCAAGTATGTCAAACGTATTTCCGAGGATGCCCAGAAAAAGAACTATACAGTCACTGTCCTCGTTCCCCAGTTTATCCCTAATAAACCTTGGCAAAATATCCTGCACAATCAGATGAGTCTCAAACTCAAATACGCCCTCCGTTGGCACCAAGACATCGTTGTAGCTAGCTACTCTTATCACTTAAAAGAATAAAGAAAAGGCCCTACCAGAACCAAAAAGCTCTGGTAAGGCCTTTTTCTGAATCCAGCCACTATGCTTATACTCAATGAAAATCAAAGAGCAAACTAGGAAGCTAGCCGCAGGCTGCTCAAAGCACTGCTTTGAGGTTGTAGATGAAACTGACGAAGTCAGCTCAAAACACTG